>CANQZV010000008.1 GCA_947628425.1 uncultured Clostridia bacterium
ATTTACAACAGATATAGCTAATGGAGGATGGGATGAAGATTTAGCAGGAATATGGGTAGCAAAATATGAAATGAGTGAAGAAAATGCATCTGTAGTAAGTAAACCAGGGGTGCAAAGTTGGTGTTATATAACTATAGGAAATGCATATAGCATTTCTCTAAATTATGCAACAGATAAAGAAAGCCATCTAATGAAGAATAGTGAATGGGGAGCAGTAGCATATTTAACACATAGTCAATACGGAAGAAATGGACACGAAATAGCAGTAAATGAAAGCTATAATTTTAGTTGGACAGGAGGAGGTCCAGAAGAAGCATATAAAGAAAATACAGATCAAAGTAGTACAGGAAATGTGTATGGAATATACGATTTATCTAGAGGAGCAGGAGAATATGTAGCAAGCTATATAACGAATAACCATGATAACTTATCAAAGTATGGAAGTTCATTTGCAACGTTAACAGAAAGTACAAAATATGCAACAGTTTACACATATGATGAAGAAAATGATGATAATAGTACGAATTATGAAAAATATAAAGAAAGTAAAGAAACAAGATATGGAGATGCAATTTTAGAAACATCAGCAAATGGTACTGGTACAAATAGCTGGAACCGAGACGGCTCGTATTATCCGAACTCAAATTCTCCGTTTTTCATGCGTGGTTCTGCGTATTATGGATCGGATTCTGGCATATTCAATTTCTGCGGTCAAACAGGTGATGATTATGTCGAGGTTTCGTTCCGTACGGTTCTTGCGTTCTAGTGCTTTAAAAATGAAATTTAAATTGATTTATGTAAAAAATTGGAATTAGGGACTGTTCTCTTTTCCATTTTTCAAAAAAAATGTGGTAAATACTTTTTTAATGTTTAAGTGTAATAGCTTAAACAAAAAATATTTGCCACTTTTTCTTTTATAAAAAATTATATACTAATAAAAATTATAGTAAAATTTTAGATATTATATAAATAGATATATTTACTATAAATAAAGCGAATATTATTGTTTTTAAAATAAAAATTTGATATACTTACAAAAGAAAATAATTAAGAAATTTTTTATAAAAGGATTAACCTAAATATGATAGCAGAAATTATTATTAATAGTAATGTAAAAAATTTAAATAAAACTTTTGATTACAATGTACCAAACTCAATTGCACGGTATTATTTCTGTTGGTGATAGAGTTTTAGTTCCATTTGGCAATAAAAAATCTTTAGAAGAAGGATTTGTTATTGAATTAAAGGAAAAATCTAATTATAAAGTAAAAGATATTATTAGTATTCAAGAAGGAATAAAATTAACTAAAGAAAATATTGAATTAGCAAAATTAATGGCTAGAAGATATTTTTGTAATATTTCAGATTGTATAAAATTAATGTTACCTCCAGGAACATCAACCAAATTAATGGAAAATAGAGTTAAAGAGAAAAGTGCAAATTTTGTTTACTTAATAAAAGATATTGAAGATATTCAAGAAGATATAGATAATAATGTTATAAAATCAGAAAAACAAAAAAGAGTATTAAATTTTTTAATGCAAAATGATGATATTCAAACAGTTGATTTAGAAATATTAACAGACACAACAAGTGTAATTTTGAAAACTTTAGAAAAAAAAGGATATATAGAAATAATATCAAAACAAGTAGTTAGAAATCCTTTTATAAATAAAAAAATACATAAAAGTGATAATCTTATATTAAATGAAGAACAACAACTAGCATTTGACAATATTAATAAATCAATAAACGAAAATTATTTTAAAGAGTTTTTAATTTATGGAGTGACTGGTTCAGGAAAAACGGAAATATATTTGCAGTTAATAGAACAAGTATTAAAAAAGAATAAATCGGCAATTGTTTTAGTACCAGAAATTTCACTTACTCCGCAGATGGTAGATAGATTTATATCAAGATTTGGAGAAAAAGAGATAGCTATTCTTCATAGTAAATTATCAATTGGAGAAAGATATGACCAATGGAACAAAATAAAAAAGAATGAATGTAGAATTATAATTGGAGCAAGGTCTGCTATATTTGCACCTGTTAATGAATTAGGATTAATAATTATAGATGAAGAACATGATAGTTCATATAAATCTGAAACAAATCCAAGATATAATGCAAAAGAATTAGCAAAATATATTGCAAAAAAGAATAATATTCCACTTGTTTTAGGAAGTGCTACTCCAGATATGGTAACTTACTTTCAAACACAAAATAAAAATATTGAATTATTGCAATTAACTAAAAGAGCAAATAAATCTACTCTTCCAAAAGTTGAAATAGTAGATTTAAAACAAGAACTTGCTAATGGTAATAGAAGCATTCTAAGTGTAAAACTATATAATGCAATAGAAGAAAACTTAAAAAATAGAAAGCAAACAATTTTATTTTTAAATAGAAGAGGATATTCTACATTTGTTATGTGTAGAGATTGTGGGTATACTATTAAATGTAAAAATTGCAATATTACTATGACATATCATTCAAAAGGAAATAAACTAAAATGCCATTATTGCGGTTATGAACAAAAAAATGTAACAGTTTGCCCAGAATGTAAAAGTAATAATATAAAATATTTTGGAACAGGAACGCAAAAATTAGAACAGGAAATTAATAAATTATTTCCGCAAGCATCTACAATTAGAATGGATGTAGATACAGTAACTAAAAAAAATTCACATGAACAAATTTTGCAAGATTTCAAAAATAAAAATATAGATATTCTTATTGGAACGCAAATGGTAGTTAAAGGACACCACTTTCCTAATGTAACATTAGTAGGAGTAATTGCTGCAGATAGTAGTATTTTTTCAGATGATTACAGAGCAAATGAAAGAACATTTCAAATATTAACTCAAGTGGCAGGAAGAGCGGGAAGAGAAAAAGATTCTGGTAAAGTAATTATTCAAACTTATAACCCAGATAATTTTGCAATTGAATGTAGCCAAAAGCAAAATTACGATATTTTTTATAATACAGAAATAGAATTAAGAAAACAATTGAAATATCCACCATTTTGCGATATAATTAGTATTGTATTAACTGGAGAGGATGAAGAAAAAATAAAAACTACTTCTAATAAATTATATAAAAGAATAGCTTCATTCATAAAAAACAATAATTTAAATATTTTAATTTACAAACCTTTACCATGTCCTATAGATAAAATAAAAAATAAATACAGATGGAGAATTATTTTAAAATGTAAGTTAAATAACAAAGTGATTAATTTAATTTCTACATCACTTGAAAATTTAGATGATAAAAAAACCAGAATTATTGTAGATACAAATCCAGCTAATTTAGTTTAAAATTATTATAATGGAAATAATTAATGAAAAAAGGAGGGAGTAAGTATATGGCAATTAGAAATATTAGACAAGAAGGGGACGAAATATTAAGTAAAAAGTCAAAAGATGTTGAAGTAATTGATGATAAAGTAAAGGAATTAATTGAAGATATGGTAGAAACAATGCATAAATATGATGGTGTTGGACTAGCAGCAGTGCAAGTTGGAATTTTAAAAAAAATTATTGTAATAGATATTTATGATGAAAATACACCAATTGTAAAATTAATTAATCCTAAAATAATTAAGCAAAAAGGAGAAAGAGAAATAGAAGAAGGATGTTTAAGTTTTCCAAATAAATTTGCAAAAGTAAAAAGACCGGTAGAGGTTGTTGTGGAAGGATTAAACGAAAATGGTGAAAAAGTTAAAATAAAGGCAACAGAATTATTAGCACAAGCATTATGTCATGAAATAGACCACTTAAATGGAATTACATTTGTAGAAATAATGGAGCCAAATACATTACAATATGTTGATCCTAATGAAAATAATAATAAATAAATTAGAAATATTATAAAACATTATTATTATAAAGTTAATTGAGGAGGCATTTATGTTAAATATTTTATTCATGGGAACTCCAGATTTTGCAAAAGAATCTTTAAAAGCAATTTATAATTCTAATTATAATATTGTTGGAGTTGTAACAAATCCAGATAAACCTAAAGGCAGAGGAATGAAACTAATTCCTTCACCAGTGAAAGAATTTGCAATACAAAAAGATATACCAGTATATCAACCATTAAAAGTAAAAAATAATGAAGAGTTTATTAATGAAATAAAAAAAATAAATCCAGATGTAATTTGTGTAGTGGCTTATGGAAAAATTCTCCCAAAGGAAATATTAGAAATTCCAAAATTAGGTTGTATTAATGTACATGGTTCATTACTTCCAAAGTATAGAGGAGCAGCTCCTATTCAGTGGGCTGTTATTAATGGCGAAAAACAAACAGGAATTACAACAATGTATATGGATGTGGGTATGGATACAGGAGATATGATTTTAAAAGAAGTAGTAGATATAGGAGAAAATGAAACAACAGGTGAATTATGGGAAAGATTATCTATAATAGGAGGTAAAATTTTAGTAAATACATTAAAATTAATAGAAAGTGGAAATGCACCAAGAGAAAAACAACCAGATGATTTTACTTTAGCACCAATGTTAAATAAGGAAATTGGATTAATAGATTGGAATAATAAAACAGCATTAGAAATAAAAAATTTAGTTAGAGGATTAAACCCAATTATGGGGGCATATACCATAATTAATGAAAAGAAAATAAAATTATGGAAAGTAAATATAGTAAATAATAATGAATTTTTAAATAATTATATAAAAAATGATATAGTGTTAGATAATACAAAGAATGGAGACATATTACTTGCAAATGATAAACAGGGATTATTTATAAAAGCAAAAGATGCTATTATAGAAGCAGTAGAAATACAAGCAGACGGTTCAAAGAAGATGAGTGCAAAAGATTATTTAAGAGGAAATAAATTATAATTTTGTGATTAGAAGATAGTAATATTTATATATCTTCTAATTTTTATCAAATTAAAATTTATTTAAACAAAAAATATTGCATATTCGAATAAATAATGATAATATATTTTAGAAAATAAAGGAGGTATATTTATATGTCAATATTATTAAAAAATGGAACAGTTATTGATTATAAAAATTCAATTTTTGAACAATATGATGTTCTTATAGAAAATAGTACAATAAAGAAATTATCAAAAAATATTGAAGAAAAAGCTGATACAACAATTAATTGTGCAGGACTTTATATTATGCCTGGTATGGTAGATTTACATTGTCATTTAAGAGAACCAGGATTTGAATATAAAGAAACAATTGAAACTGGAAGTAAAAGTGCTGTTGCTGGAGGTTTTACTACTATTTGTCCTATGCCAAATACAAAACCTACTCCTGACAGTGCTATTATTTTGCAAGAAATTATAGAAAAAGCAAAAAAAGTAGGTGCATGTCATATTTTACCATATTCTTCTGTTACAAAAGGTGAAAAGGGAGAAGAACTTGTTAATTTTGAAGAAATGAAAAATGCAGGTGCAATTGCTTTTTCAGATGATGGTATACCGGTTACAAACAGTAAAATTATGAGACAAGCAATAATAAAAGCAGATGAACTTGGAACATTTGTAGCTTCTCATTGTGAAGAAAAATCAGTAGCAGCAGGAGCAATTAATAGTGGAAAAGTAGCAGAAAAATTAGGAGTAGAAGGTGTATTACCAGAAGCAGAAGAAATTATGGCTGCTAGAGAAATTGTTATCTCAGAAACAAATAATGTAAGAGCACATATATGCCATATTAGCACAAAAACTACCAAAAATATGGTAAGAGATGCTAAAAAAAGAGGAGTAAAAATTACATGTGAAACATGTCCTCATTATTTTACATTTACAGTAGATGAAGTTTTAAATAGTGGAACAAGAGCAAAAATGAATCCTCCTTTAAGAGAAGAAAAAGATAGACTAGCAATTATAGAAGGACTAAAAGAGGGTACAATTGATTGTATTATTACAGACCATGCACCACATAGTGAGGAAGAGAAAGAAAAAGAGCTTTCAAAAGCTCCTAATGGTATTATTGGTTTTGAAACAGCCTTATCTGCAGAAATTATGAATTTAGTAGATACAGGAGATATTAGTTATTTAGATTTAGTAAAACTAACTTCATATAATCCAGCTCAACTTTTAAAAATTGACAAAGGTGTTATTGAAAAAGGAAAAACTGCTGATATTACAATTTTTAATCCTAACGAAGAATATGTTTATACCAAAGATAAAATTGTATCAAAAGCAAAAAACAGTCCATTTATAGGTAGAAAATTAAAAGGAAAAGTAAAGTATACATTAGTAGATGGTAAGATTGTTTATAAAGATTAATAAATTATTATAATATTATACTCATTGAAAGGAAAATAAATATGAATGCAATTGATAAATTAATTAATAAAATAAAAGAAACAAACAACCCAACTGTAATGGGATTAGATCCAAGATATGATATGATACCGGAAATAGTAAGAAAAAAATATACAAATAATTTAGAGGGAATCTCAAAAGCAATATTAGAATATAACAAAGAATTAATAGATAATACTTATGATATTGTTCCAGCTATAAAACCACAACTTGCATTTTATGAAATGTTTGGAATAGAAGGTATGAAAACATTTAAAGAAACTTGTAAATATGCAAAAGAAAAAGGAATGATAGTAATAGCAGATGCTAAAAGAGGAGATATTGGTTCTACTGCAAAAGGATATTCTAATGCTTATCTAGGAAAAACACAAATTGGTGAAGAAAAAATAAGTGTATTTAACCATATAGATTTTTTAACAGTTAATCCATATTTAGGAGTAGATAGTATAAGTCCTTTTGTAGAAGATTGTATAAAATATGAAAAAGGAATTTTTGTACTAGTAAAAACTTCTAATCCATCTTCTGGAGAATTACAAGACTTAAAGCTAGAAAATGGAGAAACAGTTTATGAACATGTTGCAAACTTAGTAGAAAAATGGGGAAAAGAGTTAATAGGAGAATATGGTTATAGCAGTGTTGCTGCAGTAGTAGGAGCAACATATCCAGAACAATTAAAAGAAATAAGAAAAATAGCACCTCATACCTATTTTTTAATTCCTGGATATGGAGCACAGGGAGGAAAAGCAGAAGATATAGCACTAGGATTTGATAACAATGGATTAGGTGGAATTGTAAATGCTTCTAGAAGTTTAATGTGTGCGTATAAATCTGACCTATGGAAGAATAAATTTAAGGAAGAAGAATATGCAAAAGCAACAAGAGCAGAAGCAATTCGTATGAGAGATGAATTAAATAATGTAATTAAATAATTTTATTATTAAATTAAGGAGGAAAAACATGCCAAAGCAAATTTTTGCAGAATTAGTAAAAAAGGAAAAATTATTAGAAGGGTTATATAAATTTTCTATTAGTGCCGAAGAAATAATAGATATAGCTAAACCAGGAAATTTTATAGAAATAAGAATAAATGAGAATTTAGATCCATTTTTAAGAAGACCAATTAGTATTTTTAATTTAGACAAAAAGAATGGAATACTTGAATTTATATTTCAAGTAAAAGGTAAAGGTACAGAACTTCTTGCTAAGAAAAAAGAAAGAGACAAAATTGATATAATAGGACCATTAGGAAATGGAGTTTTTGATTTTAATAATTACAATAATTTAGCTGTTATTGGTGGAGGAATAGGAATATTTCCATTGTATGAATTATCAAAACAAGCAAAGCAAGCAGGCAAAGAAGTACATACGTATTTAGGTTTTAGAAATAAAGAATTAGTAACATTAGAAAAAGAATTTTATAATGTTTCAAACACATTAACAATTACCACAGATGATGGAAGTTATAAAAATAGTGGTTTTGCAATTAATTATTTGGAAAATGATTTAAAAGATAAAAAAATTGATTGTATCTATGCATGTGGACCACTTCCAATGTTAAGAGCAGTTAAAAAACTTGCAGAAGAAAAAAATATACCATGTCAGATATCATTAGAAGAAAAAATGGGATGTGGAATGGGTGTATGTTTAGGATGTGCTGTACAAACAGAATCATCATCTGATGCTAATCCTCAATATTTACATGTATGTAAAGCAGGACCAGTTTTTGACTCAAAATTAGTAAAAATATAAATCAAGATAACTTTAACATAAAAATTAAAAAAATGAACTCATTAAAGAATTATTAATAAAGTGGAAGGAGATTATCATGAATACAAAAATTAATTTTGCAGGAATAGAAATGAAAAACCCAGTAACAGTGGCATCTGGAACATTTGGGTATGGAAGAGAATATAGTGAATTTTTTGACTTAAGCAAACTAGGAGCAATTATTACAAAAGGTACTTCTTTAAAACCAAGATCAGGTAACAAACCATCAAGAGTGTATGAAACAGCAAGTGGAATGTTAAATAGTATAGGATTACAAAATCCAGGAGTAGAATATTTTACGCAATTTGATTTACCATTTTTAAAAAAATTTGATACAAAAATAATTGTAAATGCATGTGGAAGTTCAATTGATGAATATGTAGAACTTTGTAAAATATTAAATACTATTGATATAGACGGAGTAGAACTAAATTTATCTTGTCCTAATGTTAAAGCAGGATGTTTAGCTTTTGGAACTACCTATGATGGCGTAAAAGAAGTAACGTCTGCTGTAAGAAAAGTTTTAGATAAACCATTAATAGTAAAATTAACTCCTAATGTAACAGACATAACACAAACAGCAAAAGGTGCAGAAGATGCTGGAGCAGATGCGGTTTCTTTAATTAATACACTGCTTGCAATGAAAATTGATGTAAATACTAGAAAACCTGTATTAGCAAATAATACAGGAGGACTTTCTGGACCAGCTATCAAGCCAGTAGCAGTAAGAATGGTTTATCAAGTAGCAAATGCTGTTAACATTCCTATTATGGGATTAGGAGGAATAGTAAATGGAGAAGATGCAATTGAGTTTATGCTTGCGGGAGCAACAGCAGTATCAATAGGTTGTGGTAATTTTATAGATCCATACACAAGTGTGAAGACAATAGACGGTATAGAAAATTATATGAAAAATCATAATATAGAAAATATAAATGATATTATAGGAAAGGTAGAAATGAATTAAAATAATTGACAAATAATAAAATTTAAGTTATAATAATAAGTAACTTTGAGGGATACGGAAGGCACCGTGTCCTTATATAATGTTTAAGGTGGTAAAATGGAAGAAAAAAGTTTTAAAGAGTTATATAATGAAACTTTAAGTAATAAGAAATTTGATAAAACAATAACAGGTAAAGTTATTTCTATATCTTCTAAAGGAGAAATTTTTGTAGACTTTGGTTATAAAGCAGATGGAATTATACCACTTTCTGAATACTCAGATAATGAAAATAAAAATCCTAAAGAAGAATTTAAAGAAGGTGATACAATTTCAGCTGATGTTGTCAAATGGAATGATGGATATGGAAATGTATTATTATCTTACAAGCGCTTAAAAAATAGAGAAGAATACAAATTACAAAAAGAAAGAAAAATTCAAGAAGCTGAAAAACGAAAACAAGAAAAAGAGCAATTTACTAAAAATAAAGCAAGTTTTTGGGATAATATAAAAGTTGGAAATACATATTTAGGAACAATTTCTAAAATTGAAAATTATGGATTATTTATTGATTTGCAATTTGCAAGAGGTTTGTTACACATTTCTGAAATTACTTGGGACAAAGAAACTAAATTATCAGAAAAATTTTCGATTAATGAACAAATAGAGGTAACTGTAAAATCATTTGACAAAGATGCTCAAAAAATAGAATTTTCATATCCATTAAAAGGTGAAAATCCCTGGTATGAAATTGTAAGTAAGTATAACATTAATGACATTGTTACATGTAAAGTCGTTAAATTTGCACCTTTTGGAGCATTTGTTCAAATAGAGCCAGGTTTTGAGGGGTTAGTTCATAATTCTGAAATAACAAGTTTAAAAAGAGTAACAAAACCAGATGAAGAACTTAAAATTGGACAAATTGTAAATGCAAAAATAATTAATATAGATAAAGAAAAATGCAAAATAGGATTATCTATTAAAGAGCTAGAAGGAACTTCTAGTGAATATGGCTATGAAGAATATATAAATTCTAAAATATAATTGTCATTTAATATTACTTATATTTTAATTTTAATTATACAATTAGTAAGCTTTATAAAATTAAATTTTGTTTTATAATTAAATAACAATTCAATTTTAAAATAAGAAAAAATGTTATTAAACGGGGAGATTAAAAATGAACAATAAAAATATCAGAAATATAGCAATTATAGCACATGTTGACCATGGAAAAACTACTTTAGTAGATGCATTATTAAAGCAAAGTCATGTGTTTAGAGATAATGAAGTAGTACAAGAAAGAGTAATGGATTCTAATGATTTAGAAAAAGAAAGAGGAATAACAATATTATCTAAAAATACATCTGTACAGTATAAAGATGTAAAAATAAATATTGTAGATACTCCTGGACATGCTGATTTTGGAGGAGAAGTAGAAAGGGTTTTAAAGACAGTTGATGGTGTTTTATTATTAGTAGATGCTTTTGAAGGTGCAATGCCTCAAACAAGAGAAGTTTTAAAAAAATCATTAGCATTAAATTTAAAACCAATTGTTGTTATTAACAAAATAGATAGACCAGGTGCAGAACCTGAAAAGGTAGTAGACCAAGTAATTGAATTATTTATTGAATTAAATGCAACAGATGAGCAATTAGACTTTCCTGTTGTATATGCATCTGCAAAATTAGGTATAGGCAAAATGTCATTAACAGAAGAAGCATCAGACCTAACTTGTTTGTTTGAAACAATCGTAAATCATATTAATCCACCTGCATGTGATGAAGATGGTCCAATGCAAATGTTAGTTTCTAATATCGACTATGATGACTATGTTGGAAGAATTGCTGTAGGAAGATTAGAACGTGGAAAAGTAAAACCAGGAATGAATATAGTTGTATGTAAAAATGATAACAGAACAATAAATGGAAAAATAGCAAAAGTATATACTCATCAAGGATTAGATAAAGTTGAGGTTGAGGAAGCAAAAGCTGGAGACATTATAGAATTATCTGGAATTGCAGATATAAACATTGGTGATACATTATGTGACCCAGCAAATCCTGAAAAAATTCCATTTGTTGATATTGATGAGCCAACTGTTTCAATGACTTTTAGTGTTAATGATGGTCCATTTGCAGGAAGAGAAGGAGAGTTTGTTACATCTAGACATTTAAGAGATAGATTATTTAAAGAATTAGAAAAAAATGTAAGTCTAAGAGTAAAAGAAACAGATAGAGCAGAGGCATTTGAAGTTTCTGGAAGGGGAGAATTACATTTATCTGTTTTAATAGAAACAATGAGAAGAGAAGGATTTGAATTATTAGTTTCTAGACCAAAAGTTATTTTAAAAGAAATTAATGGGAAAAAATGTGAACCAATAGAAAGACTTGTTGTTAATGTTCCAGATGATTGCATAGGTAATGTTATTGAAAAGTTAGGTAAAAGAAAAGCAGAAATGTTAAACATGGAACCAGCAGAAGATGGACATACAAAAGTTGAATTTAAAATACCAGCTAGAGGGTTAATTGGATATAGAACAGAATTTTTAACAGATACAAAAGGTGAAGGAACAATGAATCATATTTTTGATTCATATGAAGAATATAAAGGTGATATACAATCAAGAACAAGAGGAACTATTGTTGCTTGGGAAGCAGGAACATCTATAACATATGGATTATACAATGCACAAGATAAAGGTGAATTATTTATTGGACCTGGTGTAGAAGTATATGAAGGAATGATAGTTGGACTAAACTCAAGAGGAGAAGATTTAGCAATTAATGTATGCAAAGAAAAGCATTTAACTAATACAAGAGCATCTGGATCAGATGATGCTTTAAGATTAGTACCTCCTATTCAGATGTCTTTAGAAAAAGCAATAGAATTTATACAAGATGATGAATTAGTTGAAGTAACTCCTAAAAATATACGATTAAGAAAAAAAATATTAGACACAAAAACTAGGGAAAGAGAAAGTAGAAAAAATAAATAAAATAGAATGGAAAGTAAAAAAATGATTGCAAGAAGTGAAGGTATACCAAAAAGAATAGATAAAAAATATTGTGGTCATACAACTTATAATGTAGATAAAATAAATAGATATAACGAAAAATTAAAATTAAGACAAAAAGAAAGAGTTTTTTTTGTAACTGAATTTAAAAGAGATATATTAAAAGAAAATATTGAAATAAAAAATGCAATTATTAGAGATGAAGATGATGAATTTATTATATCTCTAATGCATCAAGAAGTAGAAAATTATATAAAAGAAAAAATTTCTACTGTATCATATGATGATGCAATAAATAGATATGCTCAAAATATACCAAAAGAAAAGAGAGAAAAATTTTATCCAGATATTGAACATATAATTGTAGATTTTAAAACAAAGATGCACGAAGAAATAGTATTATATGGTAACAATTGGATAGATGATATTAGAATAACACAACTTATACAAACACGTTCAATCGATGCTGTAATACATAATAAAATAACAAGGGGAAATACTGAAAGCCAAATTATAGATTATATTATTCAAAAAAATCCTAATATAGAAAATATGCCTAATGTTAAGAATGCTTTATTAAGAAGAGTTCAAAAAACAATATATAAAATAAATTTATTAAAAAAATAAAAGTATTATAAAAATATAAGAAACAAATAGGAGGTAAAAATTGACAATTATTCGAACAAATAAAAATGGTATTGATAGACTTAAAAAAGCAAAAAAATTGACACCAGGATATAGAATTCCAAAAGATAATCCAAAACATAATAAATTAAAATATAGAAGAATATTTGAAAAAGAATACAAAGATATTATTTTTAACAATAATCAAGAAATTTTTTTAGCAATTCAGGAAGATAAAAGTAATGAAGAAATAATGCAAATAATGAGAAATTGCCTTATAAAATATGTAAAAGAAACATTTATTCAAGAAAATTATGAAGTAATTTTAAAAGATTATGCAATAAATATTGATGAAGATAAAAAAAGAAAACTTTTTCCTAATATTAGGGATATACAATCAGATTTTTTATTAAAAATGAAACAAAATTTAGCAACATATGGTAATATATGGATAGATGACATTAGAATAAATCAAACTATAGGTAACAAAATTAATAATAAAATTGCATTTAGAATTAAAGAAAAATTAAATGATGCACAAGGTAAAAAGGAGAGTCAACAATTATTATATTCATTTATTGAACAAGATATATTATTATTTGCAATAAAAGAAAAAAATATAAATATAAATAATATGCCAAATTTAAAAGGTGCAGTAAAAAGAAGAATAAAAACAGAAATTGAAAAAACATATAAAAATTCATTAGGGGAGCAAGGAGATAATAAGTAACAAATAATGAATAAAGAAAAGTTAAAAGAAATTAAGAATAAGGCTTTAGAAAATCATATTCCAATTATTATGGATGATACATTAGATACTATTTATTCTTTATGCGAGAATAAGAAAATAAATACAATATTAGAAATAGGTACTGCAGTCGGATATTCAGCCATTTGTTTTTCAAGTATTTTAGAAAAAGAAGGCCATATTGATACAATTGAGCGCGATTTAGGTAGAATTGCAGAAGCAAAAGAAAATTTAAAACTTGCAGAGGTAGAAGATAAAATTACAATATTAGAAGGAGATGCAGTTGAAATTTTACCTAAAATTAGTAAAAAATATGATTTAATATTTATTGATGCCGCAAAGGGAAAATATCCTTTTTTTCTTAAAGAAGCATTAAGATTATTAAATATAAATGGAATAATTTTAGCAGATAATATTTTATATAAAGGTTATGTTATGAGCGACTATAATAAACACAAACAAAGAACAGCAGTAAACCATTTAAGAGAATATATAAAAGAAGCAACGCAAAATCCCTACTTAGAAACAAAAATTATAGAAGTAGGAGATGGACTTGCAATAACAAAAATAAGACATTAATATGTCTTATTTTTTTCGTAAAAATATTCTTGTATAGCATCAAAATCTCTTTTATATTTTTCAAGAGCAGCCTTTTTATGTAATTCATATGTCTTTCCATTTTTTCCTATTTCTAAAAAAGTTGGACAAAATTCTTCTCTTAAAGTTTCATAAGGTTTATATGATAATAAATGACTTGCAGATCCAAACTTTTGCTGTTCTTCCATTCTAAATGTTCTTACATGTACTTCTGAACAATAATCTGTAGAGTTTGTTTTTTTATTAATATGATTTCTTATAACATGAAATGCTTTGTATCCATTTTCTTTTGGATTAGAAACATAGTCTTTACATTTATCTGGAACAGATACAATATAAGAATCATAACTATTTAAAAAGTTTATTATTTCTCTGCATTTTTTTATTAATAGTTCTTCATCTGTTGAACCTCTTACACTGTAAACAACAATTTTTTTTCCATATATATCATATATACTTCCACTTTTACCCTGACTAATTTTTCTATGTATTTTTTCTATTAAACTGTTTGGATTTTTTATTCTGCCTTCATAAGAAAAATCTACCTCTGGAAAATATTCTCTAAGGCACTCGTATTCATGTGAAAAATGTGTTTTATAACTATTTTTTAAACTGGATGTATAATATTTTTTTAATTCTAATTTTATTTTATTTACTTTTTCATCAATATTAGGAGATGATGGTACTTTAATACGACTTAAAAATTCTTTATTCATAAACCAACAATTAACCTCCTTACTTCTTTATTTAGCTTAAACATTATAACATAAAAATAAATAAATTACTAGCATTTATATAAAAATAATGCTATAATGTTAAAAAAAGATTTTCTTATTTTAAATATATTTTTTGATTAAAATGTTTATTTTTGTAATTATTATAAAAAAAAGGAGATATTATGAAAAAAGTTGAGCTTCTTGCACCAGCCGGATCTTACGAAAAAGCTAAAATTGCTTTTTTATATGGGGCAGATAGTGTATATATGGGAACATCATCTTTATCATTAAGAAGTAGAGTTTCAGTAAATAATGAGGAACTTGCAAAAACAGTAAAATATGCTCATAAATTAAATAAAAAAGTTTATGCAGCAGTTAATATTTATGCATGGGATGACAAATATGATGAAATTATAAAATCTGCAAAAGAATTAAACAATATAAATGTGGATGGAGTAATTATATCAGATGGAGGAGTAGTAGACATTTTTAAACAATATGCTCCTAACATTCCAATTCATATAAGCACACAAGCTAATATTGTTAGTTCTCATAATGCCAATTTTTGGTACAAAAATGGAGCAAAAAGAGTAATTATTGGAAGAGAGTTAAATAAAAAGCAAATTAAAGAAATTATTAAAAACACACCAAAAGATTTAGAAATAGAAATGTTTATACATGGTGCAATATGTTTTGGATATTCTGGAAGATGTTTTTTAAGTGATTTTTTAGCATCAAGAAGTGCAAATCTAGGTGATTGTGCACAAAGTTGTAGATGGGCATACAATGTTTATGTTGAAGAAAAAAACAACCCTGGAAATATAATGCCTTTAGAAGATGATGAACATGGAACATATATTTTTTCATCAAAAGATTTGTGCTTAATAAATGAAATTCCAGAACTAATGGAAATGGGGATTGATAGCTTTAAAATAGAAGGTAGATTAAAAACAGAGTATTATTTAGCATCAATAATAAATACATATAGAATTGCAATTAACGATTATATAAATAATCCAAAAAATTATGATTCTTCTAAATATTTAAAAGAATTAGAAAAAACAAAAACAAGAGGATTAACTACATTCTATTTTAACGATAGAAATAATAAAGATTTTCAAGAATATGAAGGAAAACAATATAATTTAGAATATGAATTCGGAGGTATAGTATTAAAATATAATTCAAATAAATCGTTAATAGAGATAAGAAATAAATTAAAAGTAGGTGACACACTAGAAATATTAGTACCTGGAATGATTGATAGTTATGAATTTAAAATAGAACAACTATGGGACTCTGAAACGGACGAAGAAATAAATTGTGTAAATCCAGGCAAAAAAGGTCAAACAGTAAAAATAAAATTGCCTATAAGGTGTGAAGAAAATTGGATTATAAGAAAGAAAAAGTGAGTATTGCAGTATATGTAATACTCACTTTATGTTACTATCTATTGTTGTTTTGGTTTTGATTATTGTTGTTATTTTGGTTGTTGTTATTGTTTTGATTATTCTTTTTATTGTTGTTTTTTTCCATTTTCAAGCACCTCCATTAAATTAGATTAATAATAGTATTAACACAAATAAAAAAAATATTCTTACATATAATAAAATTAAAAAATTTAAATTTGAAATTGATATTAAAAATTACTATATATACTTGAAATTAATAATAAATAATGATAAAATTTTTTCACAATTAGTAAATTTAGGAGGAAAAATGAAAGCTTGGTATCAAAAAAATATAAATGAAATTAAAGAAGAATTAAACACAGATATCCAAAATGGACTATCTGAAGAAAAAGTAAAAGAAAAGCAAAAATTAATAGGTTTTAATGAATTAAAAGCGAAAAAGAAAAAAAGTATATTAACTAAATTTATTGAACAATTTAAGGATTTTATGATTATTGTATTAATAATTGCAGCAGTTGTATCTGGTGTTATTGGAATTGCAGAAGGAGAAGGATTTACAGATACTATAATAATACTAATAGTTGTTATAGTTAATGCTATTATAGGAGTTGCACAAGAAAATAAAGCTGAAAAATCGTTAGAAGCACTTCAAAAATTAAGTGCACATGCATCTAAAGTAATAAGAAATGGAAAAATAATAGTAGTTCCATCTCGAGAACTTGTTCCAGGAGATATTGTTGTATTAGATACAGGAGATTATGTTCCAGCAGATTTAAGAATAATAGAGTCAATTAATTTAAAATCTCAAGAATCTGCATTAACAGGAGAATCTGTTCCAGTAGAAAAAATGTGTGAAGTAATTAATGAAGAAGTAAGTATAGGTGACAGAACAAATATGTTATTTTCTTCTAGTTTAATTACTTATGGTAGAGGAAAAGGAATTGTTGTTGAAACTGCAATGAATACAGAAGTAGGAAAAATAGCAGAAATTATTAACTCAACAGAAGAAGGTACAACTCCTTTACAAGAAAAATTAAACAAATTAGGCAAAACATTAGGAATTGCAGCATTAATTATTTGCATTGTAATTTTTATAATAGGTCTAATATATGGAAAAGAACCTATTCATATGTTTATGACTGCAGTAAGTTTAGCTGTTGCAGCAATACCAGAAGGATTAGCAGCTGTATCTACAATTGTGCTTGCAATAGGAGTTCAAAGAATGGTTAAAAGAAATGCAATAGTAAAAAAATTACCAGCAGTTGAAACTTTAGGAAGTGCATCTGTAATTTGTTCAGATAAAACAGGAACATTAACTCAAAATAAAATGACAGTGGAAAAAGTATATATAGATAATAAATTAATGGATATAGAAAATCTAAAATTTGTAGAGGCAAATTCTGATTTAGAAAAACTTGTATATATTTCGATGTTATGTAATGACACTAAAGTAGGAAAAAACAATGAGTTAACAGGAGATCCTACAGAAACAGCATTAGTAGATATGGGAATGAAATTAGAAATAGATATTGAAAAAATATTTTCATATGATAGGTTACAAGAAATACCATTTGATTCTGAAAGAAAATTAATGACTACACTTCATAAAATAAATGAAAAATATGTAGTATATACAAAAGGTGGAGTAGATGAATTATTAAAAAATTGTAAATCATATATTATAAATGGAGAAATAAAAGAAGATTTAGATATATATAAGAAAAATATTTATGAAACTAATGAAAAGATGGCTAAAAATGCTCTTAGAGTTTTAGCATTTGGATTTAAAACAATTGATAAATTACCACAAACAAAAGAAGAAATAGATTTATTAGAAAGTGAATTAACTTTTGTTGGAATGGTAGGAATGATAGATCCACCAAGAGAAGAAGCAAAAAAAGCTGTAGAAAAATGTAAATCAGCAGGAATAAAAACTGTTATGATTACAGGTGACCATAAAATAACAGCAACAGCAATTGCAAAACAATTAGGAATTTTAGAAGATGAAAGTGAAGCAATTACTGGTGCAGAATTACAAAAAATGTCTGATGAAGAGTTAACAAAAAATATAAGAAAATATTCTGTTTATGCTAGAGTTTCGCCTGAACATAAAGTAAGAATTGTGCGAGCATGGCAAGCAAATGGAGAAATTGTTGCAATGACAGGTGATGGTGTAAATGATGCTCCAGCACTTAAAAATGCAGATATAGGATGTGCAATGGGTATGGTTGGAACAGATGTTGCTAAAGAAGCAGCAGATGTAATTCTAACAGACGATAATTTTGCAACAGTTGTTTCAGCAGTAGAAGAAGGAAGACGAATTTATGATAATATTTTAAAAGCAATACAGTTTTTATTATCAAGTAATGTCGGAGAAATTATTGTTTTATTTATAGCAATATTAATAACACCACTTCTTGCAAAATGGTTTAATATAACAAATATAAGTGCATTAGAACCATTATTACCAATACATATTTTGTGGATAAACTTAGTAACAGACTCTTTACCAGCATTAGCGCTAGCAGTAGATCCTGCTGCTGAAAATATAATGAATAGAAAGCCTAATAGAAAAGAAAAAGGAATTTTTACAAAGGGAATGACTTGGAGAGTTGTATATCAGGGAATAATGATAGGTTTACTAACGCTAATAGCATTTATGGTAGGACTTGCAACTCCTAATGTAGAAGACGAAGCTTTAAAAATAAGAATAGCACAAACAATGGCTTTCTGTGTATTAGCTTTATCTGAATTAGTACATGTATATAATGTTCGTGATAATAAAAATTTATTATACAAAACAAAAATATTAAATAATAGTAAATTAATATTAGCAACTATAGTATCTGCTTGTTTTATGTTAGTTATTTTATTTATTCCAACTTTAAGAAACATATTTAGTATTGTAGAGTTACCAAAGGCAAATATATTAGAAGTAATTTTATTAGTATTTTCTCCTATTTTTATTGTAGAGATATTTAAATTATTAAAAATAAATACATTTAAGGATGAAAAATAAATATTTATAAGTTGATCACAAAATAAAAAAAATAACAAAAAAATGTTGAAAAATTAAAAAAATGAGTATAATATAGAATATAACATAAATAAGGAATATTAAGAAAAATGAAAATTGACTTTGTAGAAATTAAAACGAAAATATATAAGAAAAAAGCAATTGTGATATCAATAATTACAATATTATTTATCATATTATTTAGCTTGCTTGGAATAAAAGCAGCAGAAGCATATAATAAAAAATTAATAACAGCTAAAATACAAAATGAATATCAAAATATTGAATTACCTAATGTTCAGCAAAATATTATAGAAGAAAATGTTAATAACATACAAGAAAAAGAAGAAACAACAGAAAATGTAAGTATCAATCAAATACCTGTGTATTCTGAAAATGCCAAAAAGAAGATGAAGGAAATATATATATCAGACCAAAAAATTGCATACTTAACATTTGATGATGGACCATCACAAACTGTAACACCTCAAATTCTAGATTTATTAAAGAAAGAAAATATAAAAGCAACATTTTTTGTTTTAGGTTCAAGAGTAAAAGTAAATCCAGATATAGTAAAAAGAGAATATGAAGAAGGACATTATATAGCAAACCACGGATATACGCATGAATATAGTAAAATATATAAAAGTGTAGATAATGTAATAAGTGAATATAATAAAACAGAAAAAGAAATTAGAAAAGCAATAAATGTTGATGAATATGAAAGTCATTTATTTAGATTTCCAGGTGGATCAAACGGAGGAATATATGCTAAATTAAAATCAAAAGCTAAAAAGGAATTAAATAAAAAGAATATATCTTTTATTGATTGGAATGCATTAACAAATGATGCCGCTGGAGCAAATACAAAGAAAAAACTAATAAAAAATCTAAAAAGTACTGTTAAAAATAAGAATTCGGTAGTTATATTAATGCATGATGCTTCAAACAAAATTTTAACTTATGAAACATTACCAGATGTTATTAAATACTTAAGAGAACAGGGATATTCTTTTGATAATTTTTATACAATTATGAAATAAATTTAATTAATATATTAAGGAATTAAGGAGGATAAAAATATGTCTTTAGTTACAACAAAAGAAATGTTTGAAAAATCTATGAAAGAGGGGTTTGCAATTGGTGCATTTAATGTAAATAATATGGAAATTATACAAGCTATTGTAGATGCTGCTAACCAAGAAAATTCACCAGTAATTTTACAAGCATCTTCAAGTGCAATTAAATATGCAAGACCAATTTATTTAAGAAAAATGATAGAGGCAGCAGTAGAAGAAAATAATATACCAATTGCTTTACATTTAGACCATGGACCTGATTTTGAAACATGTAAATCATGTATAGATGCAAGTTTTACATCTGTTATGATAGATGGTTCAAAATATGATTTCGAAGAAAATATAGCTCTTACAAAAAAAGTAGTAGACTATGCACATGAAAGAGGTATAGTAGTAGAGGCAGAGTTAGGAAAGTTAGCTGGAATTGAAGATGATGTTAATGTTTCATCAAATGATGCAATGTATACAGATCCACAACAAGCAAAAGAATTTGTAGAAAGAACAGGATGTGATTCTTTAGCAATTGCAATAGGAACCAGCCATGGTGCATATAAATTTAAAGGTGAAGCAAAATTAAGATTTGATATTCTAGCTAAAGTAAAAGAGTTAATACCTAATACACCAATTGTTTTACATGGAGCATCAACTGTTATTCCAGAATTAGTAAATATGTGTAATAATTATGGGGCAGAAATTCCAGGAGCAAAAGGTGTTCCAGATGAAATGTTAAATAAAGCAAGTAAATTAGGAGTTTCAAAAATTAATGTAGATACAGATTTAAGATTAGCAATGACAGCAGCAATAAGGAAAGTTTTTGCAGAAAATCCATCAACCTTTGATCCAAGAAAGTATTTAGGCGAAGCAAGAACTCTAATACAACAAACAGTACAGCATAAAATAAAAGATGTATTTGGTTCATCAAACAAAATATAATTAATTAAAAAATCAGAATATGTATAATATTCTGATTTTTTAAAACTATAATATAATAATTTATTTAAATTAATATATTTTAATACGTTCCGGTTTATTTTCTCTCTTTGAATTTTTCTTTCAGCATCTTTTTTTGCTATATCTTGTCTTTTATCATATAATTTTTTTCCTTTACCAATTCCAATTTCTAATTTTACAAAATTATTTTTGAAATATAATTTTGTAGGAATAATGGAAACACCTTTCTGTTTAATTAAACCAATTAATTTATTAATTTCTCTTCTATTTAACAATAATTTTCTATCACGAATTGGATTTTTATTAAAAATATTTCCATGTTCATAAGGACTAATATGCATTCCATACACAAATACTTCGCCATTTTTTATATTTGCATAGGAATCTTTTAAATTAACTTTCCCGAGTTCTAATTGATTTTATTTCTGTACCAGTTAAAACAATTCCTGCTTCTAAAGTATCAGAAATTGTATAATTATGATAAGCAGTAGGATTTTTTGAAATTATTTTTTCCATAAAATTATGTACTCCTTCATGAATATAATTATATCACATTTAAAAGTTTAGAACAATAAAATTATATTTAAAAATACTAACAAAATTCACAACACAATGTTTTTACTATAAAATAAATTAATAGGTAAGAAATTTCTTACCTATTAAAAAGATAATCATTATTCATTATCATAATTTGTATGTTCATATTGAGAACCATAGTACCATACTAAAGCAACAATTACTACACCAACAATTCCTAATATTAACCAAGTCCAAGTTGTTGAACTCATACCCATAAATGTAGCATCAGTTGATGTTCTTTCAGCAGTATAATTACTATCGTTTCCCATATTATCAATACTACCAACAACATCGTTTGTTTCATTTTTTGCATCATTAGTAATATCTTGAGTTCCGTTAGTTACAGCATTTTTCATATTACTTACTCCATTTTCTATACCATTTTCAGCTTTTTGTATTACGTTTTTTGCACCATTAGAAGTATTCATAATAGCATTTCCTACATTGCTTGTTGTATTTTTTACATCATTTGTTGAATTGTCAGCATAAATGAAATATGAAAAAGAAAATAATATAAAACTTAGAACAATTGTTGAGATTAAAAATTTCTTCATATTACAAACCTCCATTATAAAATATAATAATAGTATTTTTCATTTTAGAAAAAATATACAAAAAAAGCTGTAAAATAAATTTACAGCTTTAAAAATTAATTTTTGAAATTATTTTAATCTTATAATAATTGCAATTCCTAATAAAATTAATACAACACCAACAACTATTAATACAATGTTAATCATATTTGTAATAGATAAATCACCAGAATTTTCATACTCTGTTGTAGTAGTTACAGTTGGTTCCTGAATATCAGATGATGTATTTTCTTCTAATGTGTCTTGTTCTGAAACATCTGAGTCAGATGAATAAATTGTATTATCATTTACAGTAGAATTCTCAGATGGCAATATAGAATTTGAAATAGTATTTTCACTACCAGTAACAGAATTTCTATCGCCGTTAAAAGATAAATTGTTATTATTATTGTTCCAGTCCATTACTACATCTGAAGAATAAGAAACATTAAAAATAATAAAAATTAAAAAAGTAATTAAAGAAAAAATTAAAATTCTTTTATTCATATTATATACCTCCATATTATTATCAAAAATTAATATTTTATTTTTAAATTTTACTATGTTATATAATATCATAAAAAAACATAAAATGTAAATAAATTTTTTATATTATTCAAAAAATTATAACAATATATTGACAATTTAAATAAATAAATATAAAATCATAAAAAATGAGGAGGTAAGAATATGAAAAAATATAAATGTACTGTATGTGGTTACATATATGATGATGAAAATGAAGAAATTAAATTTGAAGATTTACCAGATACTTGGGTATGTCCAATGTGTGGTGTAGGAAAAGATTTATTTGAAGAAATAACAGAATAATATTAAAATAAAAAATATAGTGTGTTTTTAATTACACACTATATTTTTTTGTGCATTAATATAAATTTATGCATTAATTATTAATTATTATCATACATTTTAAAAGGTGGTATTAATGGCATATTCTGATAGAGAGTTATTAGCTAGAATTATTGAATGTGAAGCAGGAGGCGAAGGAGATAATGGTATGAAAGCTGTTGCAAGTGTTATTATGAATAGAGTAAATTCCAGCCAGGGAGAATATGCTAGAGTGTCTCAAGGTGGTAATATACGTAGCATTATTTATCAAAAGGGACAATTCGATTGTGCATCTGAAACTCTTTTAGGAAAATATAATGAACAAAATATTTATAATATGAATCCAACTGAAGTTCATTATAATATTGCAGATTGGGCTTTATCTGGAAATAGATTATCAGAAATAGGAATTTGTTTATGGTATTTAAATCCGTTTAAACCTAGTTGTAATAAAACATTTCCAATAAATCGGTTCTGGAACATTTCATACAAGATTAGGTAAACACTGCTTTTATAGACCTACTGAACTATATTCTAATACATAGAATACAATTAAAATTTATGAAAAATTGGAGGTATGAAAAATGATGAATCCTGAAGATTTAACAAACAGAAGAAATAGAATAACAGAAGAACGTATTTCAGAACAAAAAGCAAAAGAAGAAGATACATCAAGAGAGACAAGACAAAATGAAATTCCAGAAATTTTAACAAACCCTATTTATACTCCTGCTTTTTTAAGAGAGCAAATAGGAAAATTAATGAGAGTTGAATTTTTAATTGGAACAAATAATATGGTAGATAGAATAGGATTTTTAGAAGATGTTGGAGCAAGCTATATTTTATTAAGGTCTTTTGAAGGAGACAGTCAAATTTATGCAGATATATATGCAATAAAATTCATTACGATATCAGCAACTTATGGAGGATTACCAAGTTTTCAAAATTTTAGTAACAATATGAATATGCAAAATATGAATATGGGCATGAACCAAAATATGAATAAATATTATTAATTTAAAATAATAGAAATAAATATATGAATTTAAATATAGAATATTTTACTATATATGTAGTAAAATATTCTATATTTTTTTGCTATTTTTTCTTTTTCTTTCAATGAGAGTGCCACCTTTCTCATATTGTTCTCATTAAATTTAAATGATAATTTTATTATATCATTTAAGAGAACAAATATTTTTTTATTGGTACATTTTATCATTTCTTTACTTAAGACATTATCATATTTCTTTCATAATGACAAAACCAATATGGCAGAAAATTGACATAAAAAGGAATTTATGGTAAAATATTAAAGATATTATAAATGTATAAGGAGCCTATTATGAATAGAGAAGATGAAATAAAACAAATTAATGAAATAATTAATAAACTAGATATTATATCAGATGATGAGTGGCAAAGAAAAGAAGAAGAAGCTGAAGAAGAATATAATGAAAGAATAGGTATTATAGAAGAAGAAATAGAAGAAGCACTATTGGATTATATTTCAGATAGTTTATTAGTTGAACAAGAAATAAATGAAGAAGAAGCAATAAAAGAGGCTCAAGAAAAAATACAAAATGATTATGAAATATTTAGTGAAGCATTTATAGAAAATAGTGATAGTACAATAACTCTAAAGAGTGAGGAAGATTTAAAATTATTAGGTTATGATACACCTGAAGAAATACAAAAATTAAAAGATATAGAAAATAATAAAAATGCTCCAGAACAATATTTTAACCAATTAAAAGAAAGCATAAAAAGTAAAAAATATATTGATATAGAAATTAATAGAAAAATGGAACTTGCAAAATCTATCATTGATGCAAAGAAACGAGGAGAAACCATTCCAACTAGCTTAAATCTAAATTTCGAAAAAGATAAATTTGAAAAAGCAAATGAATATATTGCTAGAACTGGTACATTAAAAAGAATACCAATAATACAGAATGAATATATAAATAATAATTATATAGTATGTAAAAGATATGATGATGTTATAAAAAATTATAATAAAAATAATAGAACCACTTCAAATAATAAAGTCGCAACGACTTCAACAATGCAAGTTGTAGAGCTAAATGAATTTGAATTAACTAAAAAAGTTGTATTTAAAAGAGTACCAGAAAGAAAAGATGTAATCTATACAAATCTTGAAAGAAAATTAGATAAAAATAATGATTTAACTAAACAAAAAATCAAAGCGAGAACAGAGTTAAAAAGTATTTTTAAACAAATTGGAAATAAAGAATTATCAAAAGAAGAATTGGAAGAAACAAATTCAAATGTAGAAATTATTAAAAAGAAATATCCTAATATTGTAGATGATAAACTGATAGAAAAAATTTCTAAAAAATTTAATGTTAAACTATCTAAAATATGTGAACCTTCAAAAATAATTACAGAAAACATTGGAAAAATAGAAAGACAAGATAAATATAATGATACAGCCCTAAAAGATGAAGAATTAGGGGAAAAGAAAGCAGAGAAAGTAGAAACAAAGCAATTTGACGATAGAAGAAAAGAGATATTAAATGTTATATCTAAATTTAATGAAGATAATAAATCAGTATTAAATATGCCAGAACAATATATATTTTTTATTGCAAATTATTTAAACAATAATGATGATGAATATGTGCGTAATAATTTTAATAAAATGATTTTAAAACTAGAAAATAGCATACAAGGTAATTTTGAAAAAGAATTTATTGAAAAAGGCATAGACTTTAATATTGGACTTTTAGATTATCTATATCAAACTTATAATGATGAAAATGGAAGAGGTATTGTTAAACCTAATAAACAAAAAGCAATAGAATTTTTGCATAAAGAATTAAATTATTTTGCAGAGTTAAGAAATAAGATATATTCTTCTACTAATAATACTATAGAATGCATTAAGAATGAAGCTAGATTTAGTAATACATTAAAAAAATTAAAAAATAGTAAACTATCTACTAAAATACCAGTTATGCCATTAATCATAAATTATGAACTTGCAAGGAGAAATCAAGTAACTGGTGATATTACTAACATTATAAAGACATATAAAAAGAAAATAGAAAAAAATGATGTAGTTTCTGAAATTGAATTAGATGAATTGGGTAGAATTGCTTATGAAGGAATAAAGGACTTATCTGGTAATGTTATTGTTGAACCTGATAAGATTCTTGCAAAAAATGTATATGAAAAATTAATTACAGATTATAGAGATAAGAGAGCAGAAACAAATTATAATAGGTTGTATGATTTATATTCAGATCAAACACTTCCTATTTATGATGAAATAAAAGCTAATGAGTTAAAAGTAACCATGAAACAAAAGGAAATAAAAGTAAAAAAGGAAGATATGAACAAAAATAAACGAAATAAATCTAATTCAAGAACCTATGTATGTAGTGATCTTCATGGACAATATTCTACATATGAGGAAATCATAAAAAAATTAAAAAATACTGATAAATTATATGTTTTAGGAGATGTAATAGATAGAGGACCAGATGGAATAAAGATTTTGCAAGATATAATGAAAAATAAAGAAAAGGGACAGATTGAATTCATAGTAGGAAATCATGAAATTATGATGATGAAATCATTATTCTTCAATGATAAAAAAGAAAGCGAAAACTGGGAACAAAACAATGGAGGAGATGTAACAAAACAAGCATTTGAAAGATTAACTCAAGATGAACAAAATAAAATAAAGGAATTCATTTTAGATTCATATGTATATAAAAACATTAATATAAATTCACAGCAAATTCACATGGTACATGCCAAAGCAATACAACCAGAAAACGAAATTGAAGATAAAACTGTAAGAGAATTATTGAAAGAAGGAAAAATGGATATGATAGAGGAGGCTGTTTGGTGTAGAGATAATTCTGGAACAGAAAATAAAAATATAGCAAAGAAGGGTACATTTACTATAATCGGACATACACCGACTGATAGTAAAATGATAGAATATAAAAATGGTTATCTAAATATAGATTGTGGAGCAGCATATGAAGAAAGAGAATCACTAGTTGATTTGCAAAATGGAACGGTAGAATACTTTAATATTCAAGATGAAAAAATGAAAGAAAAAGATAGAGATAAATAGTTTAAAATAAATCATACTTTATTAAGTAAAAGCACACCTTAATGTTAATTATCGCAAGGTAAATAACCTTGCGTTTTTTTTAGAAAAATGCTAAAATATTAAATAGATTTAAATAATTTTACTTAGCATTATTTAGTTTTAAAAATATGAAGTTTGTGACCGAATTCGTGTAATTGCTATTTATATTTACTAAAAAAAAGCGAACAAATTACATGAATTTTTGGCTAATAGTTGTCGTTTTTATTGGTCACAAAGGGAGGAAAAATGTTTAAATTACATTCAGAATATAAGCCAACTGGCGACCAGCCACAAGCAATTGAATATCTAAGCAATCGGAATAAAAGAAGGTAAGAAATTTCAAACTTTACTTGGTGTAACTCGGTTCACGGAAAAACATTCACAATGGCAAATATTATTGAAAAGGTACAAAAGCCTACATTAATTCTTGCACATAATAAAGCATTGGCAGGACAACTTTACTCAGAATTTAAAGAATTATTTCCTTCAAACAATGTAGAAATATTTATGAGTTATTATGATTATTACCAACCAGAGGCTTATATTGCATCATCAGATACATACATAGAAAAAGATTCTTCTGTAAATGATGAAATAGATAAACTGCGCCATTCTGCAACTGCTTCTCTATTTGAAACAAGAGATGTTATTATTGTAGCATCTGTTTCATGCATATATGGTCTAGGTGACCCTATTGACTATGAAAATATGATAATATCATTACGACCAGGAATGACTAAAACTAGAGATGAAATATTAAGAAAACTTATTAAAATGCAATACACAAGAAATGAATTAGATTTTAAAAGAGGAACTTTTAGAGCAAAAGGAGATATTATTGAAATTTATCCGTCTGACCAAAGTGAAAGTGCTATAAGAGTAGAAATGTGGGGAGATGAAATTGAAAAAATATCAGAAATTAATCCTTTAACTGGAAAAACAACAGGAATTAGACAACATGTTATGATATTCCCAAATTCGCATTATGTAACAACAGCTGAAAAAATGGAAAAAGCTATCCATACAATTGAAGAAGAACTAGAGGAACAAGTTAAATTTTTTAAATCTAAAAATAAATTAATTGAAGCACAAAGAATTGAAGAAAGAACAAATTTCGATATCGAAATGATGAAAGAAACAGGATTTTGTCAGGGAATAGAAAATTATTCAAGACATATTAGCGGAAGAAAAGCTCGGTTCACCACCATTTACTTTATTTGATTATTTTCCAGATGATTTTCTAATTATGATTGATGAATCACATGCAACCATTCCTCAAGTAAGAGCAATGTATAATGGCGATAGAGCAAGAAAAGAGTCTTTAGTAAAGTATGGTTTTAGATTACCATCTGCATTTGATAATAGACCTTTAAGATTTGATGAATTTGAAGAAAGAATTAATCAATGTATATTTGTTAGTGCAACACCAGCAGATTATGAAAAACAGCAATCAAAAAATAATATTGCAGAACAAATAATAAGACCTACAGGGTTATTAGATCCAGAAATAGAAGTAAAACCAATAGAAAATCAAATTGATGATTTAATTGAGCAAATAAGAATAAGAACAGAAAAAAATCAACGAATTTTAGTAACTACTTTAACAAAAAAAATGGCTGAAGATTTATCAGCATATCTTGCAGAAATTGGAATAAAAGTACGATATATGCATTCTGAAATAAAAGCATTAGAAAGAATGGAGATTATAAGAAGCTTAAGAATTGGAGAATTTGATGTTTTAGTAGGTATTAATTTATTAAGAGAAGGATTAGATATTCCAGAGGTTTCTCTAGTTGCTATTCTAGATGCAGATAAAGAAGGTTTTTTACGTTCTGAGCGTTCACTAATTCAAACAATAGGTCGTGCTGCAAGAAATACAGAAGGAAAAGTTATTATGTATGCTGATGAATTAACAGAAAGCATGGAAAAAGCAATTTCTGAAACGAATAGAAGAAGAAAAATACAAAGCGAATATAATAAAGAACATAATATTACCCCACAAACAATAAAAAAAGGAATAAGAGATACAATAAAAGCTACACTTGTAGAAGAAATTCAAGAAGAATATAAAATAGAAAAAGATCAAACAGTTGAGGATATAATTAGTAAATTAACAGACGAAATGTTAAAATATGCATCAAATATGGAATTTGAAAAAGCGGCAGAACTAAGAGATAAAATTAAAGAATTAGAAGAAATAGTATAATTTTAAAATTTATTTTTATATATTAATATGGAGGATGTAAATGCAGAATAGGCAAAAATATATTAGAAATTTTAGCATTATTGCACATATTGACCATGGAAAATCTACTTTAGCAGATAGATTAATTGAAATGACAGGAGTATTATCTGCAAGAGAAATGGAATCTCAAGTTCTTGATAATATGGAACTAGAAAAAGAAAGAGGAATAACAATTAAATCACAGGCAGTTAGAATGAAATATAAAGCAAAAGACGGAAACGAATATATATTTAATTTAATAGATACACCAGGACATGTTGATTTTAATTATGAAGTTTCAAGAAGTTTAGCAGCATGTGATGGTGCAATTCTTGTTGTAGATTCTTCACAAGGAGTTGAGGCACAAACATTAGCAAATGTTTATCTTGCTTTAGACAATAATTTAGAAATATTACCAGTTATTAATAAAATTGATTTACCAAATGCAAGACCAGAAGAAGTAAAAAAAGAAATAGAAGAAATAATAGGAATATCATCAAAAGATGCACCATGTATTTCTGCAAAAACAGGGTTAAATGTAGATAAAGTTTTAGAAAAAATTGTAACTGACATACCATCACCAAACGGAGACGAAAATGCACCAACAAAGTGCCTTATATTTGATTCTTATTATGATAATTATAAAGGTGCAATTGCTTATGTAAGAGTAATGGATGGAGCTGTAAATGTTGGAGATGAAATAAAACTAATGGCAACTAATAAAACCTTTACAGTAACAGAAGTAGGTTTTTTTACACCAGGAAACTATGTACAAGCTGAAAAACTATTAGCAGGTGATGTTGGTTACATTGCAGCTAGTATAAAAAGTTTATCTGATTTACATGTAGGAGATACAGTGACTACTATAAATAATAGTGCGAAAGAACCATTAAAAGGTTATAAAAAAGTAAATCCAATGGTTTACTGTGGAATATACCCAATGGATGGAAGTGAGTATGAAAGTCTAAAAATAGCTTTAGAAAAATTGCAATTAAATGATGCAGCACTAGTATATGAACCAGAAATATCAGCAGCATTAGGCTTTGGCTTCAGATGCGGATTTCTAGGATTATTACATTTAGAAATAATAGAAGAAAGACTAGACAGAGAATTTGACTTAGGGTTAATAACCACTTCTCCATCTGTTATATATAAAGTACATAAAACAGATGGAACAGTTATAGATTTGTATAATCCATCAGAGCTTCCAAAAGAACAAGAAATTTCATATATGGAGGAACCTTTTGTAACAGCAGAGATTTTAACACCAAAAGAATATATTGGAAACATTATGGAAATATGTCAGAATAGGCGTGGAATATATATAGACATGAAATACTTAGATGCAAATAGAGTAACATTAATTTATGAAATGCCATTAAATGAAATTATATATGATTTTTTTGATAATTTAAAATCTAAAACAAAAGGGTATGCATCATTTGACTATGAATTTAAAGAATATGTTAGATCTGAACTTGTAAAGCTAGATATAAGAGTTAACGGAGAAGGAGTAGATGCACTATCATTTATTGTTCATAAAGATAATGCTTATAATAGAGGTAAAAAAATGGTAGAAAAGTTAAAAACAGTAATTCCTCGCCAGTTATTTGCTATTCCTCTTCAAGCAGTTATTGGTGGAACTATTATAGCAAGAGAAACAATATCCGCAATGAGAAAAGACGTACTTGCTAAATGTTACGGAGGAGATATTACAAGAAAGAAAAAATTATTAGAAAAACAAAAAAAAGGTAAAAAGAAGATGCGTGAAATTGGAAATGTTGAGTTGCCACAAGAAGCCTTTCTAAGTGTTCTTAAATTAGACGATGAGTAAATTTTAAAAAAAATAGGAGGATAATATCCTCCCAAAAATAATATACTACTAAATCTTACAACCCAATTCATGTAATTCTGTGCGAAAATATTCTCCTTTAATAGAAGCATATTTAGAAAAAGAGGAATACTTTTTGTACTGATTATAATGAGTAATAGCTTCTCTTTGAGAAATTAATCTACTTAAGAAACGTTGCTCATTAATAGCTTTTTTACTCCAGTATTCCATTGATTTTAGGTTTAGACAAAGTAGTATTTTGTACTTAAATTTCAAAATCATATTTAATAACTTCATGATAATTCCTCCTTAAGATAATGATTTTGAATAACAATAAAGTAACAAATATATTATAAATCAAATTTTTATAAAAGTCAAAAAGAAAGGAAAAGAGATGAATCATAAAAAATACAAAAAAGAAAATGTTAAAAATAAAATAAACAAAAACATGATGTACCGAAAATCTGAAAAAAAAGAAGAATTTTATAACTCTGATCAAATAGAAGGAAGAAATGCTGTACTAGAATTATTAGAATCTAATAAAGATATTAATAAAATATTTATTGAAAATGGCGAAAAACAGGGGTCAATTCATAAAATTATCGCAAAGGCAAGAGAAAAAGGAATTATTTTAGTTGAAGTTGACAGAAATAAATTAAAACAAATGGCACAAACAGAAAATTACCAAGGAGTTATTGCAATTGTACCTCCATATGAGTATTGTGAAGTTGAAGATATACTTAATACTGCAAAAGAAAAAAATGAAGAACCATTTATATTAATATTAGATGGAATTGAAGACCCACATAATTTAGGTGCAATTATTAGAACTGCAGAAACAGCAGGGGTTCATGGAATTATTATACCTAAAAGAAGAGCTGCAAGTGTAAATAGTACAGTAAATAAAGTATCTGCAGGTGCAGTTCAATATATGAAAATAGCAAGAGTAAATAATATTAATGACACAATTCACTACTTAAAAGATAATGGTTTATGGATTATTGGCACAGACATGTATGCAAAGAACTACTATTATAATGAAGACTATAAATCTCCAATTGCAATTGTAATAGGAAGTGAAGGGTATGGAATGAGTAAATTAGTAAAAGATAATTGTGATATATTAACTAAAATACCAATGCTAGGTAATATTACTTCACTTAATGCATCTGTTTCATCTGGAATTATAATATATGAAGCAGTAAAACAAAGAAATTTATCAAAGTAAATTTTAAAAATTTAATACAACATATTAAAAAATATATTAATATGCTAATTAGTAATTAACATACTTTCAACAAATTTGTTAAAAATATTGCAAATAAATGTTAAATAAACTATAATAATATTAAAGTAAAGGGGAGGTTATAATAAATGAAAAACAAAAAAATATTATTTGTTGTTATAGCAATAGTAGTAATACTAATAATTGCAGGATTATTAGGTGTGTTATATGCTAAAACAGATTTTTTTAAAAGTAATAAAATGTTATTTTACCAATATTTATCTAAAACAAAAATAATAGAATCTGAAGCTACAGATATTATAGAAAGTGTTAGCCAAACAATATCAAATAATAACTATTCATCAACAGGAAATATTAATTGTTCTTTAGCAATTAATGACAATACCACTAATATAAATAATATTCAAAATCTTTTTACAATTAAATATAATTCATTAGAAAATAAAAATTTAAACCAATCTTATAAAGATTATACAATAACATCAAATAACCAAGACTTAATAACATTAAGATATATGAAAGATGGAAATGTATATGCATTAAAAGCAGATAACATTGTTACTAAATATTTAGCAGTAGAAAATAAAAATTTAAAAGAATTTTTTACAAAATTAGGAGTTGAAAATGTTACAAACATTCCTAATTCAATACCACAAATTAATTTGAAAGAATTACTAAATATACAACCAGAGATATTAAATAATATAAAATCTACTTATTTAAAAGTTATAGATAGTAAATTAACTAATAATAACTTTACTAAAATAACAAATGCAGATGAAACTACTACAATAGAATTATCTTTAACTGAACAAGAAATAATGGATATTACTAAATTATTTTTAGAAACCCTAAAAAACGATGATTCAACAATTAATATAATTATAGAAAAAGCTAGTATATTTGGATATGAATTAAACATAGATTCTATAAAAACAACACTACAAGAAAAAATAGATGAAATTACAAATAAAAGTTACTCAACAAATGAAACCCTAAAATTTTCAGTTACTGAAAATGGAAAAGATACTATTGGATTAGAAATAACTATTATAGATAATTCACAGGAAATAAATAAACAGTATACATTAAAATTAGATTTTTCCGAAAAAAATAGATTAATAATATATTCAGATACACAAGATGGAAATAAAGTAAAAGAAATTGTAACATTTGGATATGAGGAAAATAAATTTGAAGCAAATATAGATATTATTAAAATAAATCAAGATAATACAGAAACTAGTATAGCAAACATAAAATACCAAGTAAATAATTATAATACTGAAAATATTACTCAAAGTTTATCTTTAAAATTTATTTATGAAGAAAATAATTTAACCATGCAAATGGACTTAAATGATTCAACAAATATCAAGCAAGATATTGCAATTGAGAAAATAACAAATGAAAATGCATTATTATTAAATAATATGAGTTCAAATGACCTAAATGATTTAATAGGTAGAATAATTTTAAGACTACAATATCTATATGGAGAACAAATTCAAAATATGAATGGAATTATTAATCGAAGCGGATTCTAAAAATATTTTGAAAAACAAGATAATATTCTGCAAGAAATCTAGCCGAAAGGCTAGATTTTTTGTAGAATAGGAAAATTTTGTTAAAAAACATTGAAAATAAATATTGACAATTGATAATAAATTATATACAATAATCGCACAGCAAAATATTTTGTAAAAAGATGTGCATCAAATTTAAATCTAAAAGAATTATCAAAAAAGTTTAAAATCAGATAATTCAATTTCCAAAATAAAAGAAAAATAAAAAACGGCATTTAAATATGTTTATTAATTATGCCTAAAAAAAGGAGAAAAGTATGAAGGAAGAAAGTAATAAAAAAGAATTATTAAACCCAAAATTAGATTATGTATTTAAAAGAATA
>CANQZV010000009.1 GCA_947628425.1 uncultured Clostridia bacterium
CGCAACAGGGCTCGAACCTGTGACCTCCTGCTTGTAAGGCAGATGCTCTCCCAGCTGAGCTATGCGCCCATCTCTTACCGACGAGAATTAGTATACTAAATTTTTATTAATATGTCAATACATTTTTAAAATTTTTTCAAAAATTAATCTTAAAATATATATTTAGAAGTGTTATTTTATTTTCTAACATATGTTACATATTTATAATCATATGGATTTTTTTCATCTTTTAATCCATCTTTTATTTCAGTAATTTTCCATTCATTCAAGTTAATTTCTGGAAAAGATACATCTCCTTCAAAATCTTCATTTATTTCTGTAATATACATCTTATTTGTATAAGGCATAAGTAATTTGTATATTGTTGCTCCACCTATAATAAAATTTTCTTCACTTGAATTAATATATTTATCTAACATAGTTATATCAGGTAATATTTCTACTCTTTCATCATCTATATTCATTTCTGCATCATTGCACAATACAACATGTTTTCTATTAGGTAATATTCTACCTAAAGATTCAAAAGTCCTTCTTCCCATTATGATTGTGTGTCCTGTTGTTAATTCTTTAAATCTTTTTAAATCTTCAGGTAAATGCCATATTAATTTATTATTTTTTCCGATTATATTATTCTTTGCTTTTGCTACTATTATACTTAACATTTTTACTCCTTTATACATTTTTTATATTAATTATATTAATTGATTATTATTTTGCTACAGGAATTTTTCCTAGTTTTACATCTTTATTATAATCGTAATTTTGAACTTCAAAATCTTCTACTTTAAATTCATAAAAATCATTTGTATTATTATTTATTATTAATTTAGGAGATACATCCATAGGTTTTGCTTCTAATAATTGTTTTATTAAAGGTATATGTCTATCATAAATATGACAATCTCCAATGTTGTGTGTTAAAGTCCCAGGTTTTAAACCTGAAACTTGCGCAAACATATGTACTAATGCTGCATATTGCATTGTATTCCAACCATTTGCTGCTAGCATATCTTGTGAGCGTTGGTTTAAAATTAAATGTAATTTTCCATCTTTAACTAACCATTGGGTACAAAATGCACATGGCTCTAAATTCATATCTTTTAATTCTTCATGATTAAATAAATTTGTTACAATTCTTCTACTCGCAGGATCATTTTTTAGAAGATATAAAACATAATCTACTTGATCCATTTCTTTTATTCCATCTTTAGTTTTAAATTTATATTTTTTTGCAAATTGATATCCATATGCTTTTCCAATTGTTCCAGCTTCATCTGCCCATTGATCCCATATATGAGAATTTAAATCATTAATATTATTTGATTTTTTTTGCCATATCCATAAAATTTCATCTATTGCTCTTTTTACTGTATTTGTATTATTTCTTAAAGTAATTATTGGAAATTCTTTTTCTAAATCATATTTATTAGTAACTCCTACTAGTGAAATATAATTTGCCTCGCTTCCATCTTCCCACTTTGTTCTAACTCCTGTTCCTTCTGATGAGTATCCATTTTTTATAATTTCTTTACATGTTTCTATAAAGTTTTTATCTGCTTGTGTCATAATATTTCCCTCCTAATATTTAAAAAACTATCCTTAAAATAGTAGAAACAAAAATAATTATCTAAACTATATAGAATATTTTACTAGATTTAGTAAAATATTCTATATTTTATTATTTACTATAAAATTGTTATTTATTTTTTTATATTTCTACTATAGGACAGTTCTAATATTTTTATTCTCCTCTACCTTCTGGAAGAGCATTTGGTAATTCTAATTTAACTTTTATTCTAAACACATAACTAATAGCTCTTGCAATTTTACTTTGTTTAATTCTATTCCATAATGATGGTTTAACTTCAAATGTAGTTTGTTCAATATATTTTTCTTGTTCTGTTTTTTCTTCACCTACAACTACTTCTTCTATTGGTGTAGGTATTCCTTTAAGTGCTTCAGCTACTTCAATTCCAATATAACTTAATGCTTTTGATCTATCTTCAATTCTTTCCATATCAATTTCTATATGTAAGTTAGATTCTAGATTAGAAATTCTAGCTTTTATTAACTTAAGTGCATCATTATAGTTTTGTGATGTTTTACTTTTACACCTTCCTATAATACCTAGAGTTTCTATAATATCTTCTTGGAATAAGTTAGATACATCTTTTATTTGATTTTTCCAATCTTTTTCTTTATTTTCTACTGCTTCCAAAACATTTCTTAGTTTAATAGAAGCTTCAATATTTTGTTCTCTCTTAACAATTAAGTCTTCTATTTTTCTTGTATTTTCTTCAAATTGATTAGTTGCATATTCAACTAATTCATAAGCAGCTTTATATACAGCAGGTGGAAAATTTTTCTTTTTTGGATATTCAATTAAATATGTTTTTATTGAATCAATTAAATCTTTAAAGTATGCATCATCATCCAACTGCACAATTTGTTTTTTACTATTTGGGTTAATCAACTTTTGAATTTTGTCAATATTTGATAAAATTTTTTCTTCTGTTATCACCATTCTAACGTTTACTATGCCCTGCCTTCTATGAAATATAGACATGTAAACCTCCTCCCTCCTTTTATCCTACGTATTTCTTTTTAATATACCGTTATTATACATCTATTTGTTTTTTTCTACAATAGGAAACAAGAAAAAAAATATTTAGTTTTCGTTACAATTTTATTACAATAATATTACAAGTGTCAATATTTTTTTTATAATTTTTATAAAATTTTTATTTTCAATTTTACCTTCATAATATCTTTATTTGTCCTTTTGTATTTCAGCAAATCTTTTTATTTTCATTGTTGTTGTTTTTTCGAATTCGTCTTTTTTTATTTCTAATTTTTTTATTGCTTTATATGATGTTAATTTTCTATTTACTTTTTTTATTTCGTCCCAAATAATAGAATATATTTGTTCCTCTGTTATATTATTACCATACTTTTCTTCTATTAATTCATAGTTTGGTATAACTTTTACAGAAACTGTTAGTTCTTTATCATTTTCTTTTAACTGTTTTCCATATACCATACATTCTTTTATTTCTTCTATTTTTCCCAAAAGCAATTCTATTTCTTCTGGATAAATATTTTTACCATTTTGTGTAACAATTACATTTTTGCTTCTACCTGTAATAAATAAAAAGCCATCATCATCTAAATATCCAATGTCTCCTGAATTAAACCATCCATTTTTTATCACTTCGTTTGTTGCCTCTTCATTTTCATAATATCCAATCATTAATGTTTTACTTCTAATTAAAACTTCTCCTTCACCATTTTCATTTGGATTATTTATTTTTATATCTGCGCATATTACTGCTTTACCAGCAGAGCCTATTCTTTGATCATATTCTGGTGTTAATGCTGCTATAGGCGCAGTTTCTGTTAAACCATAACCCTGTAAAAAATTAATTCCTATATCTTGAACCCATTTTCCAATTTTTGCATCAATAGGAGCTGCTGCAGATACAACAAATCTCAATTTTCCTCCTAAATTTTCATATATTTCTGCAAATACTTTTCTTTTTATATCTATTCCAACTGTTTTTAAAGCATTTGTTACATGTATCATCGAATTAACTAACCCTGTTTTTCCTCCCTTTTCTATACTTGCATTTATTTTTTTATATAAGTTTTCTATTAATAATGGCACAGCAAGTAGAGCTGTAGGTTTTGTTTCTTGTAAATTTTGAACTATATACTTTAATCCCTGGCAAACAGCAATTGAACTTCCACAAGCAAGAGGTAATAAAAATCCGATTGTTGATTCATAAGTATGGTGTAAAGGTAATACAGAAAAAAATCTGTCTTCTGGATATAATTTTACATATGCTGAAACAGCATTTATATTTTCAGCTAGATTTTTATTACTAATCATTACGCCTTTTGATTGAGATGTTGTGCCTGAAGTAAATATTAAAACTTTGAATTCATCTGGGTCAATTTTAATTTTCATAAAAGAGTCATCCCCAGCCTTTACTAATTTTTTACCTTCATTAATAATTGTGTTTATTCCTAAATGCCTTCCAACTAATTTATTATCACAATTCATTTGAACAAAATATTTTACACCTGGAAGATTATCTTCTATCTTTTTAATAGCATCTTTCTTTTTTTCTGAATAAATTACAACTGTTGCTTTTGATCTTTTGATAACAGTCTCCAATTCATTTATTGGTAATTCTTTATCTAATGGTACTGCAATTCCAGCTCCACATAATGCTGCTATATAAGAAACATACCAGTGATAAGTTGTTTCACTTACAATAACAATCCTTTCGTTTTTTAAACTATATGCATTTGTTAAACCTGTTCCTAATGAAATAACATCTTCTTTAAACTTTTTATATGAGATAGATTCATATTCTCCTTTTGGATTAAACTTTTCTAATATAAATTCTTTATTAGCATATACTTCTGTACTTCTTTCAAATATTTCTTTAATTGTTTTGTATTCTGTTGGTTTATATTGCTTTTTATCTTTTTTCTCTATATTTTTTTTGTCGATATCTTCATAGTTAATATTTACTTCTGGAATACTTTCAATTCCTTTCATTTTTATTTTAGGAAATTTAAAATTTGGTATTTTTAGGTTAATTAATCTCATTTTTATTCCTCCTTAATATTAGATCAGTTATTTTTTAATTTAGTTATAAAATTTTTTTCTATTTCTTTATATATCTTTTGTATTTCTATATCTTCTTCATGTCGTAATTTATATACCATTGTTGAACATGTGAAACCAAATATTCCAGATGCCATTACACTTAAATCACAATCAATAATTTCTCCTTTTTCTACTCCTTCTTTTATAATTTCTTCTATCATATTGATATATTCAAACACATAACTTCTACATTTTATATTTCTAGGTTCTTGTCCCCATATTTGACTTAATAACATAGTAATAAAATTTTCATATTTAATAATAATTTTAATTTGAATAAGAATTATGGCTTTTAGCTTTTCAATATAACTATTAGTTTTAGATATTTTTATTTCAATACTATTTTTTAACAATTTCATACCTTCTGCCACGAGAAAGTTAAATATTTCTTCTTTACTTGAAAAATGATAATATAAGGTTCCTTTTGCTACTCCAACTATAGATGTTATTTCTTCAATACTAGTTGCTTCATAACCTTTTTTTGCAAATAATTCCATTGATGTTTCAAATATTTTTCTTTTGGTTTTATTCATTATTACTCACCTATTTTCATAATTTATTCTTAATTAATTTTAGACTTTAAATAAATTAAAATTTAAATAATCTGCACTAACTAATTGAAATTGAATATTGTTTTTCAATTCATTAATTGCTTGTTCATGTGATATACCATGTAAGTGACCATAAAAACATTTTTTAACATTATATTGGTTCATTAAATGAACTATCTTTTGTTCATATTCATTGTTTATATAATCTTTACTTATTGGAGGATAATGCATACATACAATAATATCTTTTTCTCTATTCTTCTCTCTTGCAGCTTTTAAAGAAATTTCTAATCTATTAATTTCTCTTTGTATAATTTTATTATCATTATTTTTATAAAAATCCCATCCTCTTGTACCAGCAATTAAATAATTTTCTACTTCATAACAATTATTGAATAAGATATTAATAGAATTAAAGTTATTTTCTTTTAGATAATTTCTAATATTAGTAAGTGTTGTCCACCAATAATCATGATTACCCTTTAATAATATTTTTTTTCCAGGCAAAGAATTTAAATAATAAAAATCTTTATATGTATTTTCAATATAAGTCTCCCAAGAAAAATCACCTGGTATTAATACTGTATCGTTATCTTTTACAACTTGTAACCAATTATCTTTTATTTTTTTTTCATGATTTTCCCAGTTATCACCAAAAATATTCATTGGTTTTGGATTGTTAAACGATAAATGTAAATCTGCTATTGCATATATTGACATAACTAATATCCTTTCTTATGTAGATTATAATTTTAGATTTGGTATTGCATTTAAATCTAATTTTGCAATATTTCCAGATAAATATTGATAATAACCTGCGGATGCTATCATTGCTGCATTATCTGTACATAATTTTAATTCTGGATAATAAATTTTTACATTTTCTGTTTTTCCAAATTCTACAAATTTATCTCTAATATACGAATTTGCTGAAACTCCACCAGCAAGTGCAATTTTATTAATTTTATTTGAGTTAGTATTAATATTCTTATTTATATGTTTTAATGCAATTTTTGTATTTTTAATTAAAGCATCTGTTGTGATTTTTTCAAAACTTGCGCATAAATCTGCTTTATTGATATTTGGATTTTTATGATTAATGTTTATTACTGCTGTTTTAATACCACTAAAACTAAAATCAAAATTTTCAACATATGGTTCTGGTAAATTTATATTTGTATTTCCTTTTTTTGCTAATTTATCTATTTTAGGTCCTCCTGGGTATTCTAATCCAATTACTCTTGCAACTTTGTCATATGCTTCTCCAATTGCATCATCTCTTGTTGAACCTATTATTTCAAAATTAGTATATCCTTTAATATGTATAAGATGTGTATGTCCTCCTGATATAACTAAACACAAAAAAGGTGGTTCTAATTCTTTAAAAGTAATATAATTAGCTGCTATATGACCTTCTAAATGATTTACTGGTACTAAAGGTATTCCTGTTGCATAACTTAGAGCTTTTGCATAAGATACACCAACAAGCAGAGCACCTACTAAACCTGGTCCATAAGTTACAGAAATTACATCAATATTATTAATTTTTATTTTTGCTTCTTCTAAAGCTTTTTTTGTTACAGTAGAAATAACATCAACATGGTTTCTAGAAGCAATTTCTGGTACAACACCTCCAAATTTTTCATGAATTGGAATTTGAGAATTAATAATATTAGAAAGAACTTCTCTTCCATTTTTTACGACTGATACAGAAGTTTCATCACAACTAGATTCAATTCCTAAAGTAAGTATATCTTTCATTTTTTCTCCTTATGATTAATATCTTAAAATAATCTAAATATTGCAAATACTCCATTCATTAATCCACTATATATCAAATTAATAATTGGAGAAATAATTAGTCCTGCTATTCCTGTTATCCAAATGATTAAAAAAGCATAGTAGAACACCATTTCATGTTCCATTATCCATCTTCTAACATTATATGAAAATAAATTTATGAATATTTTTGAACCATCCAAAGGTGGTAATGGTAATAAATTGAATACTCCTAGACCAATATTGATAATAACACATTCTTGTAATAATATATATATTAAATTTCCTGTTGTATTTGAAAAAAATGATGATGGTAGAAACATGTATACTGCTCCTAATATTATGGCAAAAATAATAGCTAAAATAAAGTTCATTAATGGTCCTGCAAGAGATACAAGTGTTTCTCCTTTTTCCATACTTACATTTTGATTAAAGTTTCTAGTATTAATTTCAACAGGCTTTCCCCATCCAAAACCTGCAAATAGTAATAAAATGAATCCAACAGGATCTATATGGCTTAATGGATTTAATGTTAATCTTCTTTGCATTCTTGGAGTTTCATCTCCTAATTTATCTGCCATCCATGCATGTGCAAATTCGTGAAATGTTATTGCAATTAAAACAGCTGGTAATGTAAATAATGTTGCTATTATTCCATTAGTTGAATTATTTATTAAAGCAACAAATAATAAACATATTAGTATTATATATAAAGTTTTTCTATCAAAATTATATCCAAACATAATTTATCCCTTTCTTTTAGTTTATTTTTTCATACTATATCATATTTTATTTAAAATTTCAATTAATTATGTTTTTTATAGTACATTTTTATTTATATAGTAATTTATAAAATTATTATTATAAAAAAAGAGAAAGCATTTTTTTACTTTCTCTTTTTTGAATGCACCTCTAACAATATTATTATACAGTTAACTTATCCATATTTATAATTGAAATTTCGTATACTTCTTTGAAGCCTTTATCTTTTATAGGGAAAACTCTACTCTGTATTCTTCCATACAGAACAATTTTATCACCAACCTTTAAGTTACTTGCAAGTTTAGCATACTTATTCCATGATATACATGGAATATAATCTGATTTATTATTTTTCCTATTTACGGCTATTAACAAATCAGTAATTTTCATACCAGAGTTTGTCCTTCTTAAAATCGTTGGCTTACATATATATCCGGTTAAAAATATAATATTATGATCACTTTTCTCTATTACACTTTTGTTTTCATAAATATTTATAAATTTAGGATATACAAACAATTCTAAAACATTCCGGCAATACTCATAGGACCATTTGTTATGTGAACGAAATTGTCCTACAACTTCAACATACATTCCCTTAAAAAATTTATGTAAGTAATTGTATATTAAAGAACTTGGTATAACTATTGGTACAAAATCTTCCCTTTTGCTTGTTCTAAGTGAACGGATTCTGGTTCTATAAAATGTTTCACCCAAAAAATCATGACTATATACAAGTTCATCCTCAATGTAACCACTTACAAACGTGTAGTTACTTTGTTCTTGCATAATATAATTTTGTTGATACATAATATCTTCACCAGTTTCTTCTAAATAATATTTCATAGTATTTTCTCCTAACTTTATCATGTTGTAAATTTTATTAGAAGATGCATTCATGATTGTTTATAATAAACACAAATACTGTGTTATTAGTATAATTCAGAAATAATTTCTTCATTATTCTATATAAACAATACATATTTATTATAACATAAATTACCATTTTTGTAAATTATGTGTAGTTTATTGAGATAATTTAGGTTCAGAATTATCTAATTTCTTTTCATTATTAAATAATAATTTTTCAATATTATTAATTTATCTTATTAATCATTATTGCTTTTTAAATTATTATAAAAATTTTTCTTATATTCTTTTATCCAATTCTTTGTATTCCCTTTATACCATTCTTCTTCAACTGGGTATTCGTCAAATGCTTCTTTTACATCTTTAACTTTGCCATATTTATATGAAATTTTAAAAAATCACTCATTTCTTTCTTCATTAAAATTCCCTTTACATAAATGGATTAATCTCTGCTATAATCTAATGTATCTTTTGACTTATATTTGTTTAATAAATCCATAACTGTTCTATAATCACTTACAATATTATAACTAAATCTTACACTTTGAAGAGTAAATTTTTTTGCATAAACTTTGTCTAGCATTGTAAATATTTCGTTAAAGAATTCTGTTTCATTATATATAATAATTGGTTTATCAAATTCTTTACTTCTTTTCATTTCGATAGCAGTAATTAACTCATATAAAGTACCAATTTCTCCTGGTAAAAACAATAACATATCTGAATTGCTTATAAGTGCACTTGTTCTATCATTGACATTTTGAGTTAAAATTTCTGTATTACATTCTAAATTTTTAAAATCTTCCTTATATATTTCAGGTGCTATTCCTATAACTTTTCGATTGTATTTCTTTGCTATTCTATAAGCAATTCCCATTATGCCACTATCCATTGCTCCAAAGACTAAATCATTATCTTGTTTAAATATATGTTCTAGTAATATTTTTGAACTTTCTAAATATTTTTCATCAATATCATTTGATGATGAGCAACATACTGCAATTTTCATAAATGGACTCCTTTCATTCTTTATGCATTTAAAATTCTATGTCAAAGGTTTCATTGTTGGGAAAAATAGTACATCTCTAATAGATGCTGAATTTGTTAATAACATTACTAATCTATCTATTCCTATTCCTAGACCTCCTGTTGGTGGTAATCCTATTTCTAATGCATTAACAAAATCTTCATCCATTCCACCAGCTTCTTCATCTCCTTTTTCTTTTGCCTCTACTTGTTTTATAAATCTTTCATACTGATCTATTGGATCATTTAATTCAGAATATGCATTTCCATATTCTCTTCCACCTATAAATAATTCAAATCTTTCTACTAATTCAGGTGTATCTTTTTTTCTTTTTGTAAGAGGTGAAATTTCTACTGGATAATCTATAACAAATGTTGGTTGAATTAATGTTTCTTCTACAAAATTTTCAAAAAATTCATTAATAATATGTCCTCGTGTATTTTTTATTTCTTCATATTCAACGCCTTTTTCTTTTGCTATTTTTTGCGCTTCTTCATCTGTTTTTATAGTATTAAAATCAATTCCAGTTACATCTTTTATACTATCTATCATTGATATTCTTTTCCATGATGGTGCTAAATCAATTTCTGTACCTTGATAATTAATTTTTGTTGTTCCTAAAACATTTTTAGCAACAGTTGAAATTAGTTGCTCAGCTATATTCATCATATCGTTGTAATCTTCATATGCTGAATACAATTCCATATTTGTAAATTCTGGATTATGTTTAATATCCATACCTTCATTTCTAAAATTTTTACCAATTTCAAAAACTTTATCAAATCCACCAACGATTAATCTTTTCAAATTTAATTCAGGTGCAATTCTTAAAAACATTTGTATATCTAATGTATTATGATGAGTAATAAATGGTCTTGCAGCATCACCTGTTGCAACTGTTGTAAGCATAGGAGTCTCAACTTCCATATATCCATTTTTATCCATAAAGTTTCTTATTTCTTTTATAATTTTGCTTCTAATAATAAAAGTATCTCTTACTTCTGGATTAACAATTAAATCAACATATCTTTGTCTATATCGTAAATCCATGTCTTTTAAACCATGGAATTTCTCAGGAAGTGGTCTTAAAGATTTTGAGAGTAATTTAACTTCTTTCGCATGTATAGATATTTCTTCTGTTCTTGTTTTGAACACAAAACCTTTAATACCTATAATATCTCCAATATCATAAGTTTTAAATAATTTATAACTTTCCTCTCCCAAATCATTTATACTAACATAACTTTGAATTTTTCCTTGACTATCCTGAATTGTGCAGAATGAAGCTTTTCCCATAATTCTTTTTGCAATTATTCTACCTGCTACACTAACATCTTTTTGTTCGTATTCTTCATAGTTATCTTTTATTTGTTTACTATAATTCTTAATATCATATTTTGTAACTTCAAAAGGATTTTTTCCATTTTTTTGTAGTTCATCTAACTTTTCTTTTCTAATAGCTATTAAATGGTTTTCATCCATTTCTAATTCTTCATTATTATTTTCATTGTTCATATAACATCTTCTCCTCATTAAAATATAATTGTATTATACAATAAAATTATAATAAAGTAAAGAAAATTTAGGTTTTAAGCAAAAAAGGTGAAACTTAGTTTCACCTTTTCATTATATCTATTTTAAAACATTTTTCATTTTATCTAAAAATTCTTCATTACTCTTTGTAGTAACAAGCTGCTCTATTAATTGTTCTGTTATTTCAGCAGTATTCATATTAGACATTGCTTTTCTTATCATATATACTATTTCTTGTTCTTTTTGAGATAATAATAAATCTTCTCTTCTAGTTCCTGATTTATTAATATCTATTGCTGGAAAAATACGCTTTTCTGATAATTTTCTGTCTAAATGCACCTCCATATTTCCTGTTCCTTTAAATTCTTCAAATATTACATCATCCATTCTGCTTCCTGTATCTATTAATGCAGTAGCTAAAATAGTTAAACTTCCTCCATTTTCAATGTTTCTTGCTGCACCAAAGAATTTTTTAGGTTTATGTAATGCACTTGGGTCTAAACCTCCAGACAATGTTCTTCCTGAAGCAGGTATTACAAGATTATAAGCTCTTGCAAGTCTAGTAATACTATCTAATAAAATTACTACATCTTTATTTTGTTCTGTAAGTCTTTTTGCTCTTTCTAATACCATTTCTGCAACCTTAACATGATGCTCTGGCAATTCATCAAATGTTGAGTATATAACTGTTCCATTTATTGACCTTTTCATATCTGTTACTTCCTCTGGTCTTTCATCTATTAATAAAACAATTAATTCAACATCAGGATTGTTGGTAGTAATGCTATTTGCTATTTTCTTTAATAAAGTTGTTTTACCTACTTTAGGCTGAGCAACTATCATACCTCTTTGTCCTTTTCCTACTGGTGACATTAAATCTATAATTCTCATTGCATATTCAGTTGGCTCTGTTTCTAATTTTAATCTTTCATTAGGGTAAATTGGAATTAAATCATCGAAGTTTTTACGTCTATATGCATTCTCTGGAGATTGTCCATTTACCTCTCCAACAAATATTAATGCAGGAAATTTTTCTTCTTCCTTTGGGCTTCTTGCAATTCCTTTAATCATATCTCCTGTATTTAGTCTAAATCGTTTTATTTGAATTGGAGAAATATAAACATCTTTTTGTGTTGGTAAATAGTTTTCTCCTCTTAAAAAGCCATACCCATCTGGCAATACTTCTAAAATTCCCTCTATTATTGTATCATCTTCATTTGTAACTTTATATCTTTCTGTTTCTTCATGTATTTCTTGCGTTGTTTCTTTTATTTCTTCAGATAAGATATTAATTAATTCTTCTTTTTTTAGTTTTGATATATTTTTAATTCCTTTTTCTTTTGCAAGTTCTTTTAGCTCAGACAAGCTATAATTTTCTATCTCGTTCATAATTTTCCTCCTAATTTAATTTTATTTATTATATGGGATATTAAAAAGACTAAAACACATATTTTAAAGAAATGTTATACAAAAATATAAATTTTATATAAAAGATAAAGAAAAAATATACAAATATATTTTTTCTTTATCTGTTGATATCAACATATACTCGTTCATCTTTTGAATACATATTTAATTTTTCTCTCGCTATTTTTTCTATATATTCTTCTGAATTTAAATTATTTTTTTCTAAATTTAAGGATTTATTATATGATTGTGCATCTTCTATTTTTGCTTCATAATACTTTTGTTGATTGTTATATGAGTTAATTGTTTTTTGTTGGTTAATTATTATAACAAATACATATATTATAAGTATAATAAAACATACCTTTTTTATAAAATTATTTTTTAAAAAATTCTTCATAAGTAAATCACTTTCACCACTAAAATTCTATACTTTTAACAAATAACATATATATATTATTTTCTACAAATTATACTAAACTCCTTCTTTTTTATCATTTTTTTTGTTTAATATTTTTAATTTTTTTGTTTTATTGTTTATTATTTTAAAAATTTTTCTAAAATTAATAAAAATAAAAGATATAGGTCTAAATAATGCTTTTTTTAATAAAATTATAACATATTTGATAGGTTTTATGATTATATGTAATATTTTGTAAATTGTATTTTTTATTAAATTAATAATAAAAACATTTAATTTTATAAAATATTTACTAATGAATAGCATATAAAGTATAATTCCTATTATTATTCCGATAAAAATATAAACTCTTAACTCACCGTTATTAAATGTAAATATAGAAAATAAAATTATTAAACCTGTTATAATCCAAAAGATTGCATCTTCAATATATGTAATAATATCTGGTGTTTTAAAGGTTTTTCTCAAAACTCTGAATATATCAAATATAATACTAATAATTATACCAATTATTGTATATATAAAAAAAGATAAAAGTTGTTCAATATTATTTGTATACATTTAAAATCACCTATTTAAAAATTTTACTTAGCAATCCTTCACCCTTTTTTTCTAAATCTTTTTGACTATAAGATAATGAACAAATATCTCCTTCTATAATAACATCTGAAGTATCTATACTAAGCTTATTAATTCTTAAATTTTCTCCTTTAATTGTTAGTAAACCTAAATCAGTTTCTACTATTACAATTTGATCATCGAAACTTAATACATCTAGTACTCCAGATATACTTAATTTATTTCTATTTTCTAACACCAAATTTTGAATTACATTTGTATTCATTAACTTTCTTTCTTCTATTGTCATTTCATAATCCTCCTTTAGTAAATTATATTATATAAAATATATATTCACTTTTTTTGTAAAATATAACTAAAAACCAGAGTATTTTTAAATTTAACTCTGGTTTTATGTTTATTATTAAATGTATAATATTAATTATTTTTATTATACTTATCTCCTACAAAAGTTCCTGTTGCATTTTCTTCAAAACTAGATTTTACATAAATAGGTACATGAAATTTTTTACCTATTTCTATACATTTATTATGCAAAACCTTTGCTCCTGAATTTGATAATTTTAACATGTTATCATAACTGATATAATCAAATTTACAAGCATCTTTATTTGTTCTGGGATCTGTATCATATACACCATCTACATCTGTATATATGTCGCATTGCTCTGCATTCAATGTAGCTGCTAATGCAACAGCTGTAGTGTCTGATCCACCACGACCCAATGTAGTGATATCATTATTTTTATTAATTCCTTGAAATCCAGCTACAATAACAATTTTATCATTTTGTAATTCTTCTAAAATTCTGTTAATATTAATGCTAATAATATCTGCATTATTAGATATATTATTTGTTTTAATAGGTATTTGCCAACCTGTTAATGAAATTGCTTTATATCCTAATTTATTTAAACACATAACAAGTTTTGAAATAGTTATTTGTTCTCCTATAGATAATAACATGTCTAATTCTCTTAAATTAGGATTATTATCAATTTCTAAAGCTTCTTTTAATAAATTATCTGTAGTATTTCCGTTGTGCTGAAACAACAACAACAACTTTTTTGTTTTTATTATATTCTTTTATAATGTATTTACATACATTATAAAGTCTGCTAGTATCTGCAACTGAACTTCCACCGAATTTTTGTACAATAATGCTCATTATAAAGCACCTCTTTATATAATATAGAACAAACAAGAAAATATTTGGTTTTTCTTTAATCTGTTCACGCCTAATTTGAATTTTTAACAATAATAAGTAGATAAATTTCAAAGGGCAAGCGATTGTTGTTTTATATATAATTTTAAAATATTACATTTTATTATATAAATATAACATATTTTAATTATTATCGCTATAATATATTATATGAAAATAATTTAGTACTGTGTGTAAGAAATATGCATATTAATATACTATCTTTTTTGCGTGTTCTTAAATCATCTATATAATTTATTAAAAATAACTTTTTAAATAAATATCATAACTTTTTTGTGTTAAAATATATTTTTTTATTAATTTTTCTTTCTAGATAAAATAAACTCAAAAAATACCTCAAACTATTTATTTTTAACCTTATTTTATCATAAGGGTATTAGTTTGAGGTTATTTGTTTTATTAGTTTTCAAACAAACTATTGTACATAAAATTATTTTTTTATAATTATTCAACTAATTTTATTTCAAATTTTTCTATTATTTCATTTAACATTTCATCTGTTATTGTCTGTTCATCTTTTTGTTTGAAATTAAATACTATATTTTTAACTCCAGTAATTGTTGATGTTTGGCTGGTATAATCTATTCCTCCCAAGTTATTCATATCTAAATCAAGAATAATATAACCATAAACATAGTTTGAATTGTTCAATTGAATTGAATATGTTTTTTCTGGATTAAGTTGTATTATATCATCACATCTAGCCCTGGCACCGTTATATCCATCTGAATTTACTACATCTTCTTTACTATACCAGTTTGAACCTTTTATTATTTCATATCCTACTATTTTATTATTTTGCAAATATGTTTTAAAAGTTATATGGTCTGTTCCACAACCGGTAAACATGCTAGCATTATCAGTAACTTTATCTGTTTTCCACATACCTCTTTTACCATAAATTATTTTTAAATCATTACATTGGCAAAACATCATATTCATATTTTCTACATTACTTGTATTAAAATTGCTTAAATCTAATTCTGTTAATTTAGAGCATAAATTAAACATTGAACTCATATTTACTACATTATTAGTATTAAAATTACTTAAATCTAATTTTGTTAAACCATCACAGCATTGAAACATGTTTGACATGTTAGTTACATTAATTGTGTTAAAGTTACTTAAATCTAAACTAGTAAGACCCTTACAAGCAAAGAACATACAACTCATATTCGTTACATTACTTGTATTTAAATTTTCTATATTCTCAATGTTTAGTAAATTTGTACATCCATAAAACCAATATTTTGTATTTATAGGAACAATTTTATTAACAAAAATAACTGTTAATCCTTTTCCCCACCATGGTATTTGTGGTGGCATATTTGCATCTAATCCTTTTATATTTCCATAACTTTTTTCTACTTCTTTTCCTTCTATTGTTTCTTCATTATTACTAAAAGCAAGTGTTCCATCTTTATATAGTGTTACATATATATCTGTTAGCTCTGCTTTTTCTTGTCTTTCAATTTTATTTTCTTTTAAAGTATATGTATTTTGTGTATCTTCAAATGTTATTGTCCAATTTTCTTCATTTCCTGATACTTTTGCTCCATCTATTGTTAAATCTAAATTTTCTTTTCCTTGCACTTTTGCTATTTGATAGTTTTGATAAGCTAATGATATTTTATCTTTTTCTTCTGAAATTTTATATTCATTTGTTGCAGTTTTTACTTTATTTAAAATACCACCATTTATTACTAAATTAATACTTACCATTGCTAGTATTAATAATATTATTATTGTTATTATTAGAGCAATAAGTGTAATTCCTTTTTTATTTTTAAAGATATATTTCATATTTTCTTCTCCTTTGTTTTTAATTTAATATTTTCTTTTGTATTTAAAGAATTTTGAACGCATACTATACAATTTTTTTGTTGAGGGTCACCCAGGCATGCGACCCTCTAATATTTCATATTTTTATAAAATTTATTTTATATATAATATTTTTATTTGTCAAGTTATTTTGCTAAATTCTTACATATTTTTACATTGCATAATTAATTCCTCTTGCTACAACATCCTTCATATTTTCTATTAGCTCATCTATTTCTTTTGGTGTTACTATCATATTATAATCTTTTGGTATTAATGCTTCTTTTATTTCTTCGTAGTTATCTTTTTCCTTTAATTGATTTAAATATTCATTTGATTTTGCTTCTTCTTGTAATTTTTCTATAAATAAATTTAAACAGTCATTTACTAAAACCGCACTTTCTACAACAGTCGGAATTCCTAATGCTATTACAGGTATATTTAATGTTTTTTGTGATATTTCTTTTCTTGTATTTCCAACTCCAGCTCCTGGTACAATACCTGTATCTGCTAATTGTATAGATGAACTAATTCTTTCCATACTTCTTGATGCTAATGCATCAATTACAATAATTAGCTTTGGGTGTATATTTTCAATAATTCCAATTATAATTTCTAAAGTTTCTATTCCAGTTGTTCCTAAAACTCCTGGAGATATAGCACTTACAGATCTTGTTCCTTTTTCTAATACTTCTGGCATGTATTTTAAAATATGTCTTGTTACATCTATTTCATTAATTACCTTTGGACCTAAAGAATCTGGTGTTACATAAATATTACCTAATCCAACAATAAGTATATCCTCCTCTTTTGTTACATGATTATTAATTAACTTTTTTAATTCTTCAGATAAAATATCTCCATATTTTTCTATTTGTTCGTCTGTTGCAACTTTTAATTTATTAATATCTATAGTAATATAATTTCCTATAGGTTTTCCAATTGCTTTTTCTCCATTTTCATTTGTAATTTTTACTTCAGTTATTTTGATATTTCCATCTTCTCTTGTTTGTGTTTCTATTCCATCAATATTATTTTCTATGTTATTACTTTTTTTATAAATATCAGCCCTTTCATCAGCCAAATCTGTTCTAAAATTAATATTTTTATACATAAAAAAACCTCCTATTTAAGTATATTTTTACCTAAATAGGAAATTTAATTCTTTTTAACTACAATATTTTGAAAGTATTGCTTCTAATCCAATATTAATATCTATTAATCCAATTTTTGAATTTTCATCTAATAAAATTAGTTCATAAAGAATATTTTTTAATTCTTCTTTAGTAAAAAAAGAAGACTGAGTTTTATATTTTGTTATTAAAAACATTTGATTTGGTTTTAACTTAAGTACTTCAGCTACATTTAAATTGTTTTCTAATGCAATTTTAGTAATATATAACTTTTTAAAATGATTATATAGTGTAATTAAAATTTTTTGTATTGGTTCTTTGTTATATATTAAATTTTTCAATATTTCTAGTGCTTTTTTTATATCTTTTTTTCCTAAAGAATCTGTTAATGTAAATATTACAGCCTCGATTTGTTTAATACATAATAAATCAATATCACTTTTAGATATAATTCCATTTTCTCCAGCATATTCTATTAATTTTCTAGATTCATTTATAAGTTCTTGCATTCCTGATGAACATTCTTCTATTAAATATTTTAATGTATCGTTATCTATATTTACTTTATAAGCATTAAATATTATTTTTAATCTTTTTACTAGTTCAGCCTGTTTTTGTTTTTCAAAGTTACATACAATTCCTTCTTTTTCTATAATTTTATATAGATTATTTTTTTCTATTTCTTCTTCAATAAAAACAATTACATTATATTTCTTTATTTCTGTTATATTATTTGTAAAATAATTAAAAATTTTATCTTGTAATTCTGTTAATTTAGCATTCTTTTTCTTACTTTCTTTTTTTAATAAGGATGAGTTTTTAATAATTATTAATTTTTTTTCATAGCCAAAACTTGGTGTTTCTATATTTGAAATTAGCTGTTCTATATTATTTTCATCAATTTGTATATAATTAATTCCTATAATAATTTCACCAAATAATTTTTTTATTTTTTTTAGGCAACTTTCTAAAAGAAATTTTTCTTCACCATAAAACAAATAAATACTATTTAATTTTCCTTCTTTTAATTCCTTTTCTAATGCATCTAAAGTCATAATCGTCCTCTTTATTTTTCTAGTATAATTCTATATATTTCTGCAACACTCCATGCTTGAGCTAATGCTCCTTTAGGTAATTGTGGATTTTTAGAATCATATAATTCAGATATACTTCCAACAATTCCATCATTATAAATTGATTTTAAAAATGTTGTTTTTGTTTTATCTATTAATTTTTTTAGTTTATCTTCGTATATTAACTTTTCATTTTTATTTTTTATATCTTTTATTATATTTTTTAATGAATTATAGTATAATCCTAATAACCATGGCCATGTTATTCCTTGATGATAACTCATATCTCTTTTAAAACTATCTCCTTCATAGATTTCTATATAGTTTTCTTCTCCTTTTGCAAGTGTTTTTAACCCATAGTTATTTAATAATTTTTTTCTAATAGTTTCTAAAATTTCTTTTGCCATATTTGAATTACAGTCCAAAACTTGGTATGTTAAACTTAAAGCAAATAATTGATTTGGTCTAATTTTTTTATCTCCTAATACATCATATAATGCTTTTCTTTTTTTGTTATAAAATTTTTCATTAAAAGTTTCTTTTGTTTTTTTTGCCATTATTTTATAAGTACTTGCAGTTTCTTTATTTTCATATTTTGTAGCCAATTCTTCCATAATTTTTAAAGCATTATACCATAGAGCATTTATTTCTACTACTTTACCATATCTAGGAGTTGCAGGAGTATTTAAATACTTTGCATCCATCCATGTATTTTGTGTTTCTGGCGTTCCAGATACAATTAAATTATCTTTATCTAAATAAATATTATTATTATCAACATCTATTCCATTTTTATATGCTTTTATAATTTCTTTAAGTTTTGAATATATGTTATCTTTTACAAATTGATTATCATCTGTATAGTTTAAAAATTTTTTTATAGTTTCAAATAATAATAAAGATGCATCTACACTATTATATAATGGTCTATTATCAAATCCGGAATATCCATTTGGCACTAATCCATATTTAATATCTCTTACTAAAGTTAATAATACTTCTTTTGCAATTTCATATCTTTTTGGAATTAATAACAATCCTTCAAAAGATATCATTGAATCTCTTCCCCAATCTAGAAACCATGGATAACCTGCAATGATTGTATGTAAATTAAACCTTGGTCTATTAACAATAAAATTATCTGTTGCAATAATATAATTTTTTATAATTTCTTTATATTCTTTGTCTATATCAGATAAAGTTTCTTTTTTTACATCAATTAATTTTGAATTAATAATTAATTCATTTATTCTAATAATTTCTTTGTTAATTATTTCTTTTGTATTTATTTCATCTATATTTTCTTCTAAAGAACATACAAAGTGAATTTCTTTTTCTTCATTTTCTTTTAAATCTATTTCATATCTACCTGGTACATATAAATCTTCTTCCGCATTGAATCCTCTTTTTTCTTCTTCTATATAATACATATTTTTGAAATAATCATTATTATGTTCTATATACCTTCCATCAGATAAATTCATATATACCGGTGTTTGATTAAAACCATCTATAGTTAATGATATTTTTTGATTTTTTATATTTTGCTTAACATTATAATTATGATTAATACTCATTGTGTGGAAATCTCTAAAATTAATAATTGGAGCTAAAGTTAATCTTGCATTATTTTTTCCATTTTTAATTTTATAATAAACACATACTGTATTTTTTCCGTATTCCATACATATAATTTTTTTTATGTGTATATCATTTATTTTGTATGTAAATATAGGAAAATAATCTTTTTCGAAACTTTCTAAATATTTAAATCCTTCTGAAATATAATTTTTACACATGTTAGTATAAAGTGGTATCTTTTTCTCATTAATTTCTATTGACTCATCTATTTTAGATAGTATAACGTATCTTTGTGCAGGTGGCACTAATGGTGCAACAAGTAACCCATGATATTTTCTTGTATTGCAGCCTATTATTGTAGAATTACTATAGCCTCCTATGCCATTTGTTATTAACCATTCTCTTTTTAAACCTTCTTCTAAATTCATGTATTTTTTATTATATTTCATTTGTATCTCCTATTTTTCTTTTTTTATTTTTTTTATAAATTCTTCTTTTTCTTTTTCTTCTTGTTCTATTCTTTTTCTGTTTTCCTCTTTTCTTAAATCGCTTTCTTGTATTGATTGTATTCTTTCTTTATATTTTTCATTAAATTTACTTGTAGATTTTTTTTCTTTTCTACCATTATTTTTTATTTGATTTTTATTTGGTTTATTTGCATGTCTTTTTTCTTTTCTTTTTCTTCTTTCCTTTTTCTTTTCTTCTCTTAATTTTGTATGTAACATTACATATTTAGGGTCATTTTGTTCATTTTTAAATTTTAAATCGTCACAAACTAGTTCTATTACAGATTCTGCAACTGCATCTGTATTATGTCTTATACTATCATCTATTATTATAGAAAGATTTTTTTCTAACAATTTTACTCCTAATTCTTTTGCTTTTCCAATATCCTGTTCAACTACATCTGAGCCCTTTCTATTATACATTTTAATAAATTCTGGTATTATTTCACCTGAGTCATAAATACAATAGTCTATAATTCCTTCTCCTGCGTGATCAATAATTGCTTTTATATGTTCAGATAAACTATAATTATCTGTCTGTCCCGGCTCTGTCATAATATTGCTTACATAAATTTTAATTGCTTTAGATTCTTTTATCGTTTTAGAAATATTTTTTACTAATAAATTAGGTATAACATTTGTATATAAGCTTCCCGGACCAATAATAATTGCATCTGCTTCTTTAATAACTTCTAATACACCAGGTGCTGGTACACAATTTGTAGGTTGTATATATATTCTATCTATTTTTGCTACTTTATCGTATACAATATCAGGAATTTTATCTTTTTCTTCAATAACTGTTCCATCATCTAATTCTGCACATATTTTCATTTCATCTAATGTTACTGGTAAAACTTTTCCAACAATATTTAAAACATTTTTACTTTTTTCAACTGCTTCTGCAAAGTTTCCAAACCTTTCTTGCATTGTAGCAAAGAATATATCTCCGAAAGTTAAACCTTGTAAACTTTTAGCTTTCAGTTCTGTATTTAATAATTGTTCCATATTTAATTCATCATTTGCAAGTGATATCATACTATCTTTAATATCATCTATAGGAAGTAATTCCAATTTTTTTCTAGATTCTGTTTGTATTTTTCCATAAGCAGAAACAGTTGCTATTGCGGTAACATTATTTGTATATTTTTTCAATCCTTTTAAAACAGTATTTAGTCCGCTTCCACCACCTATTACAACAATATTTGGTCCCTCATGATAGACCTTTTTGTTAAAAATTAAAGATTTTACATTTCTTTCTTTTGAACCTTTATTTAATCTATAATCTGTATCTTCTATTAATATTTCTAGTACTCTTTTTTGCATATACACCAATCCTATTACAATTAGTGTAAAACCAATTACAAATAATACAATAACTTTTGCAACTCCTCCAAAAGAAATTGCTTTTGCAACCATAATTTTTGATATTCCTGTACAAGCAAGAATAACACCTATTAATACAATTAACATCCATTTTTTCATTTTTGATTCATTTTTAAACCATTTAAAAAAACCTTTCATTTTTGCTCCTTTTCTTAAAACTTTTTTGTTAAATAATTTCTATTTCTAGTTCTATTAATTTACCTGTTTTTTTATAAACAGTAGTTTTTACATATTCTATTAGTTTTAATATGTCTGTTGGTGTTGCATTATTTTTATTAATAATAAATCCTGCATGCTTTGTAGAAACTTGTGCTCCACCAATTGTATAACCTTTTAGTCCACATTCATCTATTATTTTTGATGTTATAAAATCTTTACCTCTTTTGAAAGTGCTTCCAGCATTTGGATATTCCCATGGTTGTTTTTCTTTTCTATATTTTGTATATTCATCAATTTTATTTTTTATTTCTTCTTTGCTTCCTTTTTTAAGCTTAAGTTCTGCACTAATAATAATATTTTTGTTATTTCCAAATACACTATGCCTATATGAAAAATTACATTCTTTATTTGTAATTGTTTCTATTTTTGTCGTACTATAATCTATGTATGTAACATTTTTTACTAAATCTTTAATTTCCCCACCATATGCTCCAGCATTCATTCTAATAGCTCCACCGATTGTACCAGGAATTCCAGACATAAACTCAAACCCCTGTAATTCATTATCTAGTATTTTTTTTGAAATAATGGCATTCTTAGCACCTGCATCTACAGTTACTGTTTCATTTTTAATTATTATTTTATCTAGCTCTATTTTTAAAACAATTCCATCAAATCCGCTTTCTTTAAATAACATATTACTTCCATTTCCTAAAACTATTAATGGAATATTATTTAAATTAGCAATTTCTAAAATTTTTTTTATGTCGTTTATACTTTTAGTTTTAATAAAAAAATTAGCATTTCCACCTGTTTTAAAAGATGTATATTTACCCATGTTTTCGTTTGTTTTTATTACTGAATGTTCTAATGTTGAAACAAACTCTTTATAAACACTATTCAATATAAACTCTCCTTTTATTTTATATAGTCATTGCAATTTTATCATTTTTTTATTTATTTTACAAGAAAATTCTTTAATTTAATAATTATTTTTCTAACAATTATTATAAAAAATTAAAAGTCAAATATCTATTTCTAATTATTTGACTTTTTTAATTACAATATATTTGTAATTTTTCCACCACCTAATAAAATATCATTTATATAAAATACAGCTGATTGACCTGGTGTTATTGCTCTTTGAGGTTCATCAAATATTACTTTTATATTGTTGTTTTCTTCTTTTATTTTAGCTTTTGCAACTTTTGATGAATATCTTGTTTTTACAGTAACCTCCAACCAATCATTTATATTATCTACTAATAATAAATTAATGTCTGAAACAATAATTTCTTTTTTATATAATTCTTTTTCTTCTCCTACAATAACTTCGTTTTTAGTTGAATCAAATCCTAGAACAAATAGCGGTACTGCATTTGAAATACCAAGCCCTTTTCTTTGCCCTATAGTATAATTATATAATCCAGAATGCCTTCCTAAAACTTTTCCTTTGGAATTTACAATATTTCCTTCTTTTGGCTTTATATTAGAATTATTTTCTAAAAATTTTTTATAGTTTCCATCAGGTACAAAACAAATATCTTCACTATCTGGTTTATTTGCAGTTTTTAAATTATTTTTTCTTGCAATTTCTCTTATTTCTTCTTTATCATTATAATTAGCTAATGGAAATAATACATGTTCTATTAAATTTTTTGGTATATTCCATAGAACATAGCTTTGATCTTTTTTTTCATTATTAGATTTTTTTAGCACCCATCTTCCATATTCATTATTATATTCTGTTTTTGCATAATGCCCTGTTGCTATATAATTACAGTCCAATTCTTTTGCTTTTTCCCACATTATTCCAAATTTCATATATTTATTACATTCAATACATGGATTAGGTGTTTTACAATTATTATAACAATTTATAAAATCATCTATTACGTATTTCTTAAATTCATTTTTATAGTTATATGTAAAATGTGGTATACTTATTGTATTGCAAACATTTTTAGCATCTATATACGTATTAATATTACAACAACTGCTTCCAGCAAATAGTTCTAAAGTAGTTCCTATCACATCATATCCTTGTTCTTTTAGGAGTATAGCAGAAACACTACTATCAACACCACCACTCATACCTAATAAAACTTTTTTATTCATTTTTTTCCTTTCATAAATTATAATTTTTTAATGGCAACAATCTGTTATGATTTGTCCATTATTTTCATTTTTGTTAATCATATCTTCTAAAGTATGCCATGCTAGAAGAGCACACTTTACTCTTGCTGGCATATTCGATACATTTTTAAAAGCAATTGCATCTTCCAGTATTTTTAACTCTTCCTCATCTGTTATTTCTCTTTTAATCATTCCTATAAATGTTTTTATAATTTTCTTTGCTTCATTTATCTTTTTTCCTTTTAGAGTATCTATCATAATAGAAGTAGACGCTTGAGAAATAGCACATCCATGACCAGAAAAAGCCATATCCTCAATTATACCATTTTTTAATTTTAATTCTAATTTAATTTCATCTCCACAATTAGGGTTATGACCCATTTCGGAAAAATCATAATCAGTTAATTTCTTTTTATTATAGGAATTCATACTATGTTCCATAATTAATTCATTATAAACATCTGTTAAATCTTCCATTATATTTTCCTCTTTCTTTTAAATTAATTATAATTTATTTATTAATATAATTTTTAAATATGTTATAAGATTTATTTAATGCATTTATTAACTTGTCTACATCTTCTTTTGTATTATAAATGTAAAAACTTACTCTGCATGTAGAATCAATTCCTAAGTATCTCATTAATGGTTGAGCACAGTGATTTCCGCTTCTTATACAAACTCCTTCAGAATCTAAAATGCTTGCAACATCATGTGGATGTACGCCTTTTATATTAAACGAAATAACTCCAGAATGATTTTCGCTATTTGGTGTTAAATATAATGTTATGAAATCTAATTTTGATAACTTTTCTTTTGCATAGTTTACTAATTCTTTTTCTATTTTTTGTATTGTATCGTAACCAATATTCTCAATATAATCAATTGCCGCCCCTAAACCTATTACTCCTTCAACATTTTGTGTTCCAGCTTCAAATTTATTTGGAAGTGGTGCAAAAGTTGTTTCTTGTTCATATACATATTCTATCATATCTCCACCCATCAAAAATGGATTCATTTTATTTAATAAATTCTTTTTTCCATATAATACTCCTATTCCTAATGGTGCAAGAATCTTATGTCCTGAGAATACTAGAAAGTCTGCATCTAAATCTTGTACATCAATTTTCATATGTGGAATACTTTGTGATGCATCTACAATAACAATTGCCCCTTTTTTATGTGCATATTGAATAATTTTCTTTACATTATTTATTGTTCCTAAAACATTAGATATTTGTGTAATTCCTACTATTTTTGTTTTATCTGTGATTTTACTTTCAATTTCTTCGTTAGACAATTCAAATTCTTCATTAATATACATATAATTAAGTTTACTTCCTGTTACTTTAGATACTTTTTGCCATGGAACTAGATTAGAATGATGTTCCATAATGGAAATAACAATTTCATCATCCTTTTTTAAATTATTCAATCCATATGAATATGCAATTAAATTTAAACTTTCTGTTGCATTTTTTGAGAAAATAATCTCTTCTCTATGTTTTGCATTTATAAATGTAGCAATTTTTGTTCTAGTATTTTCATATACTTCTGTTGCTTCTATGCTCAATGAATAAGCACCTCTATGTGGATTTGCATTATGTTTTTTATAAAATTCATTTATAGCTTTTATAACTTGAATTGGTTTTTGAGTAGTTGCAGCACTATCTAAATATACTATTTTTTTGTTTTCTAAAATTGGAAAATCTTTTTTAATTTCTTCTGAATTCATTTATAATTCCTTTCTATAAATAATAATAATTTACTATAATATAACTAACATTTTTTCTATTCATTTTATTTTAACTCCATAATATTTTAATCTAGTCTAATATTAATTTCTTTTAAAATTTGTTTTTGTAATTCTTTATTTTCAATATTTTCTAATACTTTATTAAACATTGCTCTTACAATTAATTTCATTGCTTCTTTTAATTCAAACCCTCTACTCATAATATAAAATAATTCTTTTTCTCCTATTTTTCCTGCACTACTAGAGTGATTACCTTCTACATCTTCTTCGCTACATAATAGCATTGGTAATGATATAGATTTAGCAGTGTCTGATAATAACATACAAAATTCACTCTCATCTCCCATTGCCTTTTTACAACCTTTTTTAAAATCAATTGTTCCCTTAAAATGTTTATTAGCATTATCTTTTATAGCACCTTGAACTTCTATATTAATATTTGCTTTTTCTCCTCTAAGCTCTCCTATATAATTAAAATCAAATAATTGATTTTCTTTTCCTAAATAGATTGTATTAATTTTATTATCTGCATTATTTTCCAATAGATTTGAATAATAATTAGTAATACTATTTTTACCTCCAAAATCAATTATTGTGTAATTTACCTTTGCATTTTGTTTTAATTCATTTTCTACACTAATAAAATTATAAGATTTTAAATTCAATAAATTTAATAAAATAATATTAATATGTGCATTTTTCTTTGCTATCACCTTTAAAATACCATTATGAAAAGCTTGTATATTTTCAAGTGACTGATATTTTATTATAATGGTAGCTTTTGAATTTTCATTTGCTACTACTTGAATATTATCTACTAAATTAATATTATCTTCATCAAATTCAAAATCAACAATTAATTCTTTATTTGTTTTACCATCTACTAAAATGTTTAATTTTTGATTAGCATTTTCTTTTACTTGTTTTTCTAAAATTGTTCCTAAACCATAAGTTAAATTAGTATTATTAACATTATTATCTATTTTTATATTTGAGGATTCATTCACAATAGTAATATTTTCAAAATTTCCTATACTATCTGGAATATTTATATCATCTAACTTTATATTATTAATATTAAAGTTTCTAGAAGTTCTAACTGGAGTTTCATTTAATTTTAGCATATTTACTTTTATTCCTTTCTTTTATTTTAAATAAAATTTATCCTATAGCACCATCTAGTTCAAGATTAATAAGATTATTCATTTCAACTGCATATTCTATAGGTAATTCTTTAGAAATCGGATAAGCAAATCCTCTTACAATCATGGCTTTTGCATCTTCTTCTGATAATCCTCTGCTCATTAAATAGAATATTGCTTTATCACTAATTTTTCCTATTTTTGCTTCATGTGAAAACTCTACTTCATCTGTTCTAATATCATTAACAGGAATTGTATCAGATTTCGAAATATCATCTAACATTAATGATTCACATGATACTGAACATTTAGATTTTTTAGCGTTATCATTTATTCTTACCAATGAGCGGTAAGTACAGCTTCCTCCATTTTTTGAAATGGATTTTGCATTTACTACACTTGATGTATTTTCAGCATTATGAATTACTTTAAATCCATTATCTAAATTTTGACCTTTTCCTGCAAAAGAAATTCCAGTATATTCAGTTTTTGCGCCTTTTCCATTTAAAATGCTCATTGGATATAGCATTGATATTTTAGATCCAAAAGATCCTGTAACCCAATCAATTTGTGCATTTTTTCCTACAACTGCCTTTTTTGTATTTAAATTAAGCATATTCTTTGACCAATTTTCTATTGTTGAATATCTTAAATAAGCATTATCTTTAACATATAATTCAACACAGCCAGCATGCAAGTTTACTTTGTTATATTTTGGTGCACTACATCCTTCTATAAAATGCAAGCTTGCTCCTTCATCTACAATAATTAATGTGTGTTCAAATTGTCCTGATTCTGGAGAATTTAATCTAAAGTAAGATTGAAGCGGTATATCTACTTTTACACCTTTTGGAACATATACAAAGGAACCTCCAGACCATACAGCACCATGTAGCGCAACAAATTTATGGTCATAAATTGGAACACATTTCATAAAATGTTCTTTTACAATTTCTGAATATTCTCTTAAAGCTGTTTCCATATCTGTATAAATAACACCTTGTTTAATTAGTTCTTCTTTCATACTATGATATACAACTTCTGAATCATATTGAGCACCAACGCCTGCTAAAGACTTTTTCTCTGCTTCTGGTATTCCTAATTTGTCAAAAGTATCTTTTATATCTTCTGGTACATCTTTCCATGAGTTTTTAAGATCTGTTTTAGGCTTTACATATGTTGCAATTTCATCCATATTTAATTCAGAAATATCTGGTCCCCATGTTGGAAGTTCTAGCTCATTATATACTTCTAATGCTTTTAATCTAAATTGTCTCATCCATTCTGGATCAGACTTCTGTCTTGATATTTCATTAATAATTTCAGCTGTTAAACCTTTTTTTATTTTATAATCATATTCATCTTTATTTTTTATGTCATAAATATTTCTATTTATTTCGTCTATATTTGTTTTTGACATTATTTAATTCCTTTCAATATTTGCAAAATTTTAAAAATTATGTTAAACTTATTGTACTATAAATTTTATTTGGAGGTGAACAAATATGGTTACTACTGAAAACATTTTATTCTGTATGGTAATAATAATTGCTCTTTTAATTATTTTATGTTTTCTTATTTATACACTTAATAACTATCTTTGCAAAATTCTAAAAACATTAAAAGATATTAGGCAATACATACGGAAATCTACTATTTTTACTAACAATGAAGATGAAAAACAGTAGTATCTTTTTCACCTTCATTCCAGTTGTTATATCAACTGGAATTTTTTTATCTAATTAGACAAATATCTTTTATTTTTTATATTGTTCATATCCATTTTCTTCAATTTTTTTTGCTAATTCTTGATTACCTGTTTTCACAATTTTCCCATCAATTAAAACATGTACATAATCTACTTTTAAACTATGTAATATTTTTGTGTTATGAGTAATAATTAGAACTGCATTTTTTTTGTTTTTAAACATTTCTATTCCTTTAGAAACTGTTTTTATTGCATCAACATCAAGTCCTGAATCTGTTTCATCTAAAATTGCAAGTTTTGGATTTAAAACTAACATTTGTAAAATTTCATTTTTCTTTTTTTCTCCTCCTGAAAACCCAACATTTAAACTTCTTTCCATATATTCCGGATTCATTTTTAATTCTTCCATATATGTTTTTATTTCTTTCTTAAATTCAAATATTTTTACTGGTTTTTCTGTTATTTTATTTTTAGCATACTTTAGAAAATTTGTAACAGAAATGCCTGGTATCTCTTCTGGTAATTGAAAAGACATAAAAATTCCATTTCTTGCTATTTCATCTGTTTTTAAATTTGTAATATCTTTACCATCAAATAATACACTACCACTTGTTTTAGTATATAATGGATTATTTAAAATAGCATTTGCAGTTGTTGTTTTTCCTGAACCATTTGGTCCCATTATTACATGGATTTCTCCTTTATTAATTTCTAAATTAATTCCTTTTAAAATTTGCTTTTTATCCACATTTACACATAGATTTTCTATTTTTAATAATTGATTACTCATAATATTTTCCTCTTTCTTTGTTTTATATAATTTTAATAAATTTGCTTTCTTCTAGCACAATTTCTACATTTTTCTTTATTAATATCATAATTACAGTCTAAATTGCTTAATCCTAATTTATTATGTACATATTTTGCCAATTGATTAATTGTTTTATCCGTAAGAGTAGATTTTATTTTTTCTGCTTCTATTTTCGCATCATCTTTTTCTAAATTTAATACATCTTTTAAGAATAAATAAACAATATCATACGCTTCTAATATTTTTTTTGCTAAGTTTTCTCCTTCATTTGTTAATTCTATTACTCCATAAGTTTCATAGTTAACTAAATTGTTTCTCTTTAAATTATTTAGAGCTTTATTTACACTTGGTTTTGTACAATTCATTTTGTTTGCAATATCAGTTACTCTAATGTAACCATATTGTTTTTTTAAAATATACATTGTTTTTAAATATTCCTCTATTGCTTTAGATACCATATTCTCTCCTTTTGTTAACTTTGGTTAACATTATATAACATCATGTATCATTTGTCAATGTTAATATTATTTAAATATGCTCTCTTTACATAATATTAAACATTACTTTCCTATTATACAAAAAAACTTATTAGTTTTATCTTCTAATAAGTTTTTTTAATACATCTATAAACATAGCATGTGACCATCCTAGTCCTATTACCCATGCACCATCCATTGTACTATTATTTACTTGTTCTGGTAATAATCCATGTTCGTTACTTCCAATTACTGCAAACTCAAAACATTCTTTTGCTTTTGTTATACTTCCTGCTTGTAAATAATATTCTGCTAACCATAAATTAGATATTATCCATGGATTTCCTCCTATATAATTATCACCTTCATACCTTAAATATCCTCCAGTATATGTCCTTAATGTAAGATTCATTTTATCTACTGTATTTAATATTTTCTTTTCTTTTGGAGAAAATAATTTAAATGGATATACTAAACCTAATAGACTAATATCTATTTTTTTATCTTGGCAGTTTCTAATAAAACTTTTTTTATCTTTGTCATAGAAATTATTAACTATATATTTTTTTATATCCAATAATTCTTTATTAATTTTAATAGTCGCCTTTGAAATCTGCTCTAGTTTTAATCTATTTTCAGTATACAATGGTTTCACCAAATTATAAATATCTAACATGCAATTTAATGCTGCAAATATTGCTGCTAATGAGTATGTATGAATACTTTCACATTCTTCCCATATGTCATAACTTAACTGCATATTATTTTTGTTTTGTAATATATCTTCAATATACTTTTCTATATACTTTGTTGCCTTTTCACACATTTTTAAATTTTCTTTTAAGAATTTTATATCTTTTTTATACATGTAGTAATCATATACACCATATATTACGGATGCTGTTTCATCAATTTGATAACCCCAAGATGGTGCTATTCTTCCATTTGTATAAAATCTTTGTTCCCATTTACCATCTTGACTTTGTGTTGTTTGGCAAAAATTTTTATAAAATTTTTCTACTTCTTTATCCATACCAAGTTCATACATTGCTTTTGTTATAAAAATAGCATCCCTTGGCCAACAGTATGAATAGCCACCACATTTTGTTCTATTTTCATCCACTTCTGCAGCAGCAGATATTCCACCTGTTTCAGCATTATATAACAATGGAAATAGTAAAATTGTTCTTTTATATATTGTTTGTATTTTCTTTTCTTTTTCGTTTTTTGGCTCATTAAAATTAATAGTATTATGTTTTTTTAAATAATTTTTCCAATATTTTTTAGTATCTGAAAATTGTTTATTAATGTCTAATTTTTTTATTCTGTTAACCTCAGTTACTATCTGTTCAAAAAAATATTTCTCGTTTGGATGTACAGATATAATAATATTAATTTCTTTTTCTTCTTGTGGTGATAATTTTCCTATATTATAAGATATTGCAGAATCTGCACTCATACCTACGTAATCTTTTCCACCTATTTCTGCATCATTTATATTTGCCTCACAATTATTAATTTGATAACTAGATGGTTTATTATTTGAATATATTGACATAGTAAAATCATGAGTATATTGAAATAAAGTATCTTCTTTATATATTCCGCTTACTTTATTGTTTTCATTACTTAATATTTTTGAATGAATAAGAAAATTTATATCTAAAGCTATATCATGTTCATTTTTAAATTTATATTTTTTTACTAAAATGTCTTCTTTATTAGATACAAAATCTGTCTGAGTTATTTTTAAATTAAAGTATGTATTTTTTATTTCCGTTTCTAATATATTTGTATCTTCTATATAACTTTGGTGATAAACATTATTAATATCATCATATAGTTTTATTAGTCTAGAATCGTTTATTTTTACTCCTACCATAAATTCATCTATTAATTGATTGTAATCAATATTTGGATAATATAATCTTAGCATTTCTCCTTTTTTAGAAAAAGTTGCTCTTAAATTATTGTTTCCTATTATAGCATTATTAAAGTATTTTTGTTTCATTTTTATTCTCCTTTGTATAAGATGAATTTATTATTTTGTATTAATTACGACTTTATGAGTATAACATAGTTATAATCTATTTTGCAATATAATTTTACATTTTTTTATATAATATGAAAAATATTACCTAAAAAATTTTTTAAATTATATATTAACTTATAAACAAAAAAATTATACAGATATTTTAGATTTTTTTTATACTGTATATGTTAATAAATAAAATTTATTATTACATTAAAAAAGAGATAAACTTAAAAATAAATTTATCTCTTTTTTATTTTAGTTATCACAATCGCAACTATTTGAAGATATAACATTATTATCTTTATCTACTAAGTTATTTAAATTATTCATATAAAACTTCTTTTGTGCTAATTTGTCTTGAACACCTCTTAGCGCTTCTCCAAAACGTTGAAAATGAACAACTTCTCTTTCTCTTAAGAATTTTAAAGGATCAATTACATCAGGATCATCAGCACATAAATCTATTAATTTTTCATAAGTTGCTCTAGCTTTTTGCTCGGTTAAAGGAATGGCAGTGCAACCTTTTTTGCTATAAAATTAAAGTGTAATTTTTACACCTTCAATATAATTTTTACTTTTTGGTCTTTGCCAATTTCTATTTTTTTTATCAATTTTTTTAGAATAACATTATCAAACTTCTTACAATTTTCAAACTCTATAATTAACTTTTCGGTATCAGTTCGAGATTCAAAAGTCTTTTCTGATTTTTCTAACCTATCTAATCTATCTTTTAATTCTGTAACTTTTTC
>CANQZV010000010.1 GCA_947628425.1 uncultured Clostridia bacterium
AATTTAGCCCTAAAAAACTAAATTTTTAGGGCTAATGTTTAAAAAATTTTGGGACATTTTCAAAAATCATTGACACAATATTAATTAAAATTAAAAAATCACGCTACTGTTGCGAACAGTAAACGTGATTGATTTATAAATTAATTTTACTGCAAGCAACCATTATTTTATGGTTACTTTAATTATCTACTATCATTATATTATAATTTTACTTTTGTAAAATGCTTCGTTTTTTGTACATATAGTTAAAATTCAAGTGTTTGTAATATTTCTAAAACTTGAGCTTGATTGTTATCTAATATTTCTTTCGATTTTGCTCCAGTTACAATTGCACAAACCTTAGAATCTTTAATATTTAATATGATATATTCTCTCATACTAATTTCATTTTTTGAAATATCAAATAGTACATAATATTTGTCATTCTTTAATAGATATTCCGTATCTTGCCAATTAACTTTAAATCCACTTGCAGAAGCTTGATATTTAAAAGTAGATTCTAGTAAATTATATATTTTCTCTCTGTTTTCACGATTAGAATAATCTAAATTTTCATTTTCTATACTTTCTACTTCTGCTACAGTTACTAATACACCTGATTTATTATTAATAATACCTTTTTGAGTTCCTCCTTCGGGTAATGGAACTTCTTGCTCTTTCCATTCATTGTTATATTTTATTACTGCACCATTATAGGAATAGTAGTTATATTCATTTTGATTAATCAAAGTAGGTACACTTATTATATTATTATTTAAACTTTCTGATGCACTATCAAATATTCTCATGCCCATACTTAGCATTAGTATAATGAATAATACAAGTGGCACAATGATAATAGATACTATTGAGGTTCCACCCTTCTTTTTAAATTCTTCCTCTGTCATTGTTTCTGTATTTAATTTTTCTATTTTTCTATGAATATGTATTTTGTATAAGGGGTAAAATGCAAATCCCCATACAATAAAGCAAATTAAAGATACCATTATATTTTTAACATAATTTGCTATTATACTTTGTATAATAAAAGATACAATTGCTATTAAATACATTTTTCTATATAATAAATAAAAAAAAGTGAATAACATACAGTATATATTAAAACTAAATTTTTTGTTCATTTTTTTATAGATGATATCCGCATTGTTTCCTATAAACTTTTTTATCTTTTGTTCTTCTATATTTTCTTTATTTAATTCTTCTTCCATTTGTTTTTCCCTCTTCCTATTTAATTTTAGTATATATCTCTATATTTTTTTATCTTTATTCCAATATATATAATGCAGATAATAGCTGCAATACTTGCGATAAAAGCAATATTACGTAGTCCGGTTTGTGGTAATTTTCCTTTTGCAACTGTATTATCTGTTTCTTGTTCTTTTGGTTGGTTAATTATATTATTTTTTTGTGCTACTGGTGGTTTATTTGTATTTTCTTCTTTCTTTGGTGGAGTTTCCTCTTCAATGTAATCCCATGCAATTATGTCCCTATCCACTAAATCAGTACTTTCATTGATATGCCCCATTCCTTGGTATAATTCTACATCCTCTATTGGATAATACTTTCCATTTTCATCGTCTACTTTTAAATACGCATAGTAAAACTTATTTGCTACTAAATTCATAGATTTTGTAATTGTTTTACTTGTTCCTAAAGACATTTTTTCGTTATAAATAGAATCTGCTGATATTGCATAAGTTAATAGCCTTTGCATAGAATTAGTTTCTCCATTTTTAATGGCTTTTAAAATAGAGTTATCAGTAACTATTCCTATTTTTACACTAACCTTTCTATTCTCATTTCCTAATGGTTCCCAGCAAGATATCAGTGTATTATCATTACTAAAAGATGCAAAAATTCTATCTCCAAGAGCATTTTGTGTTTTCCTATCTATTTTTTTTGCCTCTACTACTATTTTAGGCACAAATTTACTATCTAGTTCACAAATCCAAATATAAATATCTCCATTTTCTGCTACTATATCATTTAAATCAGAAATTTCATTATTCACCATCGTTTTGTTCCAAATATTGTTTATATCTATGCTTTCCAAATCTGTAACGGTTAATTTCTCATCTTTGTTGTGTGAAACGTGTATATAATAATCATTTCCTTCTATGAAATTTACATTTTTTACTTTTAAATTATAAAATTCTGTCCACTCAAAAGCAATTTTACTTACATCTGCCCTTTTAGCAGTATCTGCTCCTACTTCTGTTGCATAACAAATAGAAAATAGTCCCAACATAATTAAAATAAAACTAAATGACGTAAAATATTTAATTAGTTTTTTCATTTGAAATCTCTCCTTTTTTGATATTTTATTAACGATTTTTCGTTGATTTAAGTTTATTATATATAAATCAACATTTTAAGTCAATAGTCTTTAACGATTTTTCGTCAACGTTTTTTCGTTACTTTTGCTATACTTTTTCTAGAATAAAAAAAGGAGGAATTATGGAACTTTCTCAAGCTGTGAAAATAAGAATTTTAAAGCTAGCAGAAAAAAAGAAAATATCACTGCATCAGTTATCTCTTAATGCAGGAATTCCTTATTCCACCTTAAATAGTTTTATGAATGGAAAATGTAAAAGTCCAAATCTTGCAACCATTTTACATATATGTGAAGGATTTGGTATAGAATTAAATGAATTTTTTTTGGATACAATTTTTAAGGATGTAGAAGAAGATTAAATAAAGTATGAAAAAAGAGAATGCTTATACCTATGGCCTAGGAATGTCAGATAATGGTTATCATATCACATTACAAAAATAGGAGAAGCAATCCTATCAACTTCACAACGAAATGAAATAGATAAAATTATAAATAAATATTTTGGTAAATAAAATGGAATCATCAATTCTGTTTTATAATTAAATAAATTATATATAATATGAGCAAAATATACCATTTATAATGCTCATATTATTTTTTTGACTTTCATTTTTTTATAATTTCTCTAGAAAATGAAAAAGAGGTCATACTAAAATAGTGTTATAATCTTGTTGCAAATATTCCTATAATAAATCCAATAACATTTCCCAAACTACTAAGCCTTCCTCTATATAAACTATTTGCTTCTGGTAGCAATTCTCCTGAAACAATATATAACATTGCTCCACCTGCAAATGCCAAACACATAGCTATAATTTGTTCTGATATACTGCCTACTAATGCTCCAAAAAATGCACCTATTCCTGTTGTAACACCAGACATTATTATGTAAAAAATGATTTTTGGTGTTTTCATTCCTCCATTCTTCATTGGAACACCCATTGATATTCCTTCTGGTTGATTCTAAAGTAGAACATTTAGTAAGCTGATAAAGTTTGAATCCATAATTTTTATAATTTTACTAACTTAAATATTTTAGCATTTGCTCTGGGTATATTTTTAATTCTTTATTTGTGAATTTATCTATATCTATCCACATTGCATAAAATTCAGAATTGCTATCAATGACATGATATCTTTCTTTGTAATCTTCATCTTTTATATTAACTTCATAGAATAATATCAATTCATGTCCTTCTTTTCCATTATAAGTAAATATATTTTCACAAATACCTAAAAATTTTCCTACATTGATGTTCATTTTAACTTCTTCTTTAAATTCTCTTTTTAATGCATCTACACTTTTTTCTAAGAAATCTATACCTCCACCTATACATCTATAAAACACTTCATTCTTAATTTTGTCATATCCTTCACTAACCAATATTTTATTATTTTTTCTGGCTATTCCAAGAACAATAGGACGTATTTCTTTAAACTTATTCATATCATTTTTTCCTTCCTTCTTTATATATTAGATTTTATTATACCAAAGAGGAAGTCATATTACAATACAATATTACAACACTTAATAAAGTTAAGTACTTTTTGTACTGATTAAATTGCTTATATTTTAGGAAATAGTACAAAAAAACATATGGCATAAGTCATACGTTTTTGATAAAAATATTACAGTATTAAATACAAGATTATCTTGTTAAAATAATAATAATTTTTTTTAAAATAAGCATTATTATTGTACTAATTTTCATAAAAATAAGCCATTTTTAATAAAAAAACTTCACCTTTCATTTACTTGTCTTACAGTAGCCAAATGTAGGGAATTTTAGTATTTTTTTTAAACAATTTTTTCGACAGTGTTTAAAGCCATGAAAGTGTTGAAAAGATCAACTGTTTTGAAGCTTATGTACTTACTTAAAATGTACGGAGGTAAGTATGTGATAGCGAAAGCTATCGCATATCTTGCCATGTTTTATTTTATATATATTTACAATCTTTACATTATACATTATAATAATTGTGAAAAATAATTATGAATGTGAGTTGTAAAAAATGAAATTACATTTTTCTGGAAAATATGATGGAAACGAAAGTAATTTGCCCCATAAAGAGCATCCTAAAAATTATATTCCATTTAAAGAAATTAAAGATATGAAAACATTTTCTCGTATTATGAATATCGTATGTATTTTAGTTATATTCCTAACATTCATTATAATATATTTAAGAACAAATTCATTAAATATAAATTTAATCGGTATTATATTATCATTTTTTTGTCTATTTTTACATGAACTTTTACATGCTTTGATTTTTCACGAAGATGTATATTTATACTACAGTTTGAGTTCTGGTTTAATGTTTGTAGTTGGAACAGAAGATATGAGTAAAACCAAATATATAATAATGAGCTTATTTCCAAATATTATTTTGGGATTTATTCCCTTTACTCTATTTTTGATTAATCCTAGTCTTTCTGTTTTAGGAACATTGGGAGCAATCTGCATTTCAATGGGGGTTGGAGATTATTATAATATTTTTTTAGCATTAACACAAATGCCAAAAGGAAGTAAAACATACTTGTCCGGTATGCATTCCTATTGGTATATGCCATGACTTGAACTAAGAAAAGAGTTGATTATCCAACTCTTTTCCATAGTTAATTTTCCCGTATGTCTTTAAGAATCTCAAAAACATCATTGTTTCCTTTTGAAAGTTCGTTTGTAATTCTGCCACAAACATATGCTGTTAACTCTGAACAGCTCATGTAATCTTCCATGTTCTCATAATCAAAGCTAATACTTGCATTAGTGTTGATACCATCTGAAACAGAGATTACCCCATCATACATTGCAGGATAACAAGTTAATTCAGAATTATTGATACAAGACGCAACAATAATAATTTCTTTATCAATTGCTTCTTCTATCTTGTCTTTTAACTCTTTATCATCCTTTAATGTTGCAAAGCTCATACAGATTACATCTACATTATTTTGAATACACCAGTCAATAGATAAAATAACATCTTTGATTTCTCCAGTCAATGTAGAATCCATAGCTGCTGCATAATAGATATCATAATATTTAGAATTATTTGTTATAATATCTACAATTAAACTGCCATGTGTATCATCTTCAATTAAACTCTCCATAATCAAATCATTGATATTATTTATTTTATACTTTTTAACTGTTTCTTGTGAGATGCTAGTATCAATAACTCCAACTTTGATTTGCTTTCCTCCTGTATTGTTAGTACAAGAACAGAAGGAGAACAGCATGAATCCAATCAATATGATTGTGCTTAAAAACCGTTTCATAGTGCTTCTATACCTTTCTTGAAATCAAAGGTGGGTAAGTGGTAAGTATTTTTCACTTACCCACCTTTTTAGATATTACATTAGAAATACATGTAAGGCAAAGACTTGTCTTCGTCTCCCACGCTCAAGTATGGTTTAATGATTTTAGCTTTACATTCAGGTGAAGCTTCATTTAACCAGTCTATAATCACTTGAACGTCAAAACATTCATAATGTTGATGCTCTGGCCTTACTTTTGTATGCTTTCCATCTGTAAAATACCATTTTTCAAACGCTTTTTGGTATTCCTGAATGTTCTCGCCTAAAAAAGGTTTGAACTCAATCATTGCAACATACTGTGCAAAATCAATGTTGACTTTCATATCTCCTCCTTATTGTCCATACCAACAGTGTGGTTCATGTTTAGGATTATTCTTCCACTTAACACCTGTTGCATGGAAATGTGGGAAATTCCCATCTCCAGAATGATGACTACCATGTGGTGCTGCTCTTTTTCTTGGTGAAGCTGCTTTTGCTGCTTTTTGTGCGGCTTGTTGACCACTTGCAAAAACATCAAGTCCAGAACGAAGCCGGCTAACTGCTTGTGAGTATGATATTTGTTTTCCTATATACACAGTACCATTTACCAGTCTTGCTGAAAAATAATAATCTTTATTATCTTTCTTTGCTTTCTTGATTTTGGTAATAGCAGCAACAGCCACTTTCCGTTTTGCTGATGATGCAGCAGTAACATTTTTAGTAGTAATTTTGTTAGCGCGAATTTTGTTGATTGTATTAGCAATGGAATCGGCTGCAATTTCTATAGCCGAAGTTGAAGCTTGAACAGCTTTGCTCAATCCAGCCACAATAACATCTTTCGCCGCATATACTACCGCAACAGTACAGAATCCAACTGCAATTGTAGCTGTTGTAACTTGAGCTACAACTTTAGTTTCATAAGTGTTTTCTGCTTCACTCGACATAGAGACAAGCAAAACATCATCCACCATCTGTACATCTAGTTTGTATCGTTCGTTTGCTATACTTAAATAACTTTCCTCAGTTTCTTTTAAGTACTCATACTGAACTACACAACCATCTACCTCTTGTTTAGCCATCACTTTATCGGAGGTTTCGATAATAGTAGGCTCTGTTGTTTCTTCTGTTTGCGCAAATGCTGTAGTTGGAATTATAACTACTATCATTACAATCGCTAACAGAACCGCTAAGATTTTCCGTGACATGAAATTAATCTCCTTTCAAAATTTTTTCGGAAAATTATATATAAAGTGCTATTGCACGTTATGTTAATATTAACACACATATATATAATTGTCAACATTTTACATTTTTTTTATTCAGTAAAGCAATATTTTTCTTTTAATATTCTTCCTTCATTATCAGAAAATCTTTCATTCATTATAGCCATATTTATAAGCATACATAACTCTCTTTTATCATATAATGGTTTAATTATTTCATTAAGTATATATTTAGGTATTATAAAGTTATAATGTTTCTGTATTTCCTGATATTTTATATTTTTTGCATCTATTATTTTCATCTCATTTATAAAATCCATATTCGCCTTTATTAATAATTCTCTTTTATTGTTTCAATTAATTTTTTTAGATTTTTGTTCTCACTTTTTTCTATTTCTATATTACCTATATCCTCTAAATTATGGGCTTTTAAAAACTCATGTGCTTTTTGCCTTGTTAAAAAATACATTATTCTATTTTCATATACTACTTTAAACAATGGAAAACCATAGTTTGAATCAGTATGTCTAATTTTTTGATTTCTTAAATCTTCTGCCATATCTTGTAAATAATTATAGTTTTCTTCGTTATTTTCTAGTTTTTGTTTTAACAATAAGTATAATTCTATATGATCCAAAATTTTTTCATCTTCTTTTTCATCTATATACCCTGTTTCTGAAATTCTATCCAATTCTTTACATATTTCTTTTTCTTCAACTGTTGATTGTATACTCATTCCATTTCCTCTTAATTTTTTGGCTCTTTCTTTAATTTCTTCCGTTTTATTCATACTAATCACTCTCCAATCATTTATTTTATATTTTATTACATATGTTTTCATTCTTATGATATATTTATGTTTTTCTTGCTAACACGACTAATTATAACACAATATTCGTATTAAAATCAATAATAAGTAAAAAATATTAATAAGATGGTGAATTTATGATTAGTAGAAAATATGAAAATCTCTCTAATGTTATAGGTAAGGAAATGCAAAAATTAAGAAAAGAAAAACATTTATCAAGAGCTGCACTATCAAATAAATTAATGATGCTAGGAATTGATATTAATTATGATGGAATATACAAGATTGAAAACAACCGTAGAATTGTGAAAGATTTTGAATTAGCCGCAATAGCAAAAGTTTTAGAAACTACTGAAACCAAGTTACTAGAAAACTTTAATAAAAAACTAGATTAAAATGTCAATAATATGTTTTTAATAAATATCCTTTGGGATATTTATTTTTTTATGGTAGAAAAATTTTGGCTTCTTTAATGTATATATAATAGGAGGCAAATTTTTAAAAAGCATTTTAAAATTTAAAAAAGCAAAATAGTTATTTTTTTATTTTGCCACCATATATTTTCATTAGCGGGGTTAATCTATGGATAATGATTTTAAAATTAATTTGTTTTTTTGTAATGATGGTGAAAATATTGAAAAGCTTTTATCTCATTATTTAATTTATTTATTAAAGCACTCCTAATAGCAGATGAAAAAAAATTGAATCTTCAAGATTGACTTATTTTTTAAGTCATAATAGTATTTATTATGGATTCAAATTTTTTCAGCTTGAAAGGAGGTACAATGCTGAAAAAAATAAAAAGGATACTTTATAAGGTTGCTCTTTATATAAGATTATCCAAAGAAGATGTAGATAAAGGATACGATGAAAGTGAAAGTATTACGAACCAAAAAACACTATTAACAGAATATTTAAAAAACTTGGGTTGGGAATATGAACTTTATGATATTTATATTGATCCAGGCTATACTGGTACGAACTTTAACAGACCTGACTTTCAAAGAATGATTAACGATATTAAGCATGGTAAAGTGAATATGGTTATCACAAAGGATTTATCTCGTTTAGGTCGTGATTACATAGAAACTGGGGAATATATAGAAAAGTGGTTCCCTGAAAATAATGTTAGATATATTTCCGTTACTGATGGTATAGATACTTTTTCTACTAATAATGGTAATAATGATATTGCGCCTTTTAAATCTATCTTAAATGATATGTATTCTAAAGATTTATCTAAAAAGATTAGAACTGCTTTACATACTATGCAAAAACAAGGAAAATGGGTTGGTGGGAAAACTGCTTTAGGATATGTAAGAGATGCAAATGATAAAAATAAGCTAGTAATATGCGAAAAAGAAGCTAAAATTGTAAAGACTATTTTTAATATGGCTTTAGCCGGTAATAGCCTTAGCACTATTAAAAATTATTTGAATGAAAATCACATTCCTACTGCTAATCAGATTAGATACAATCGTGCAAGTTTTTGGGAAAATAAGTCTATAAAAAACATTCTAACTAATAAAGTATATATAGGTGTTAGCGAACAAAATAAACGAAGTAGAATTAGTTATAAAAATAGAAAGCTTAGACCAAACCCAATAGAAGAATGGCATATTGCTCTAAATACACACGAACCAATTATACAACAAAAAGATTTTGAAGCAATTCAAAAAATGGTTATTGTTCAAAAATATGAACAGAATCCAAAAAAGCACTCTGTCTTACTCGATGGATTACTATTTTGTTATGAATGCAAACATAAAATAGGTATTAAACTTAGACCTGATGGTCATTACGATATGATTTGTAATAATTATCGCAGAAATTCTAAATTAAACTTGTGTACTTCACACGGCTTTAACTATAATAAACTTGAAGCAACAATTCTTGAGTGTATTAGAAATCTTTTTGTTGATATAGATTCTAAAAAAATAGAATTAACCATTCTAAATAGCCAAACTAAATATGACTATCAAAAAGTATTAAACAAATTAGAATCAGAAATTAATTTAATTTATAGTAATCTAGATAAAATGTATATAGATAAATTAAATAATAAGATTTCTGAAGATATGTATGACAGAGTATCTCATAAATTAAAAGATGATATTTCAGAAAAAGAAGAACAATTCCAGGAGGTTAAAAAATTAAAAGAAGAAAGTCATTCTGAAAATAACGATGAAGAAATTCATAAACTGGTAAAAGAATTTTTAAGTTTGGAAAAGCCAACATCTGAACTGATGAAGGTAATTATTAATCGAATAGAAATACACCAAGATAAGCAAGTAGATATTATATTTAATTTTAAAAAATTAAATTATTTTTTTAATCAATAAGGTCTACTTTGGAATCTACCTTCTGGTATATCATGCAAACATATTGCTAACGCTAAAGAATATCCCAATGTAATGGATGCTTCAAAGCTAGACCCTATTGCTAATCCTTCTGGAAAGTTATGTAGAGCTAATCCTATACTAACAATAATTCCTGTTTTTAATAAATTACTATGATTTGTATTTTCAAATGTTTTTACACTACTAAATCTTTTTTGAACCAGTATGTCACATATTATCATGCAAACAACACCTAATAAAACGCCTAATATTGTGTTAGATATATTTGTTATTTCCATACTTTCTGGTATTAAGTCGAAACAAACTATTGCAAGCATTAGTCCAGATGCAAAAGACAAAATAAAACTTAAGAATTTGTTAGAAGTATTCTTAAAAGATACCCCTAATATCCCACCAATTGTTGTACCAAATGTACCAAAAAATAAACCTATTAATGTTGTTTTTAATAAATAACTCATAATTTTACCTCTGTATAATCTATGTATTAGATAATAAATTATGAATTATTTTATTATATAAAAAGTATTAAGAACAAAAAATATTTTTAAAAAAAATGGAAAAGAGAACCGTCCCCTTTTCCCTTTTTCCATTTTTTACTTTTTTATTATTCTTCTCCTTTTAGTCTTTCTGCTCTATCTGCTGCTATTAATGAATCTATTAATTCATCTAAATCTCCATTTAGAAAGTTTTCGAATTGATAAATACTCATACCTATTCTATGATCCGTTATTCTTCCCTGTGGATAATTATATGTCCTTATTTTTTCGCTTCTATCTCCACTTCCTACTTGAGATTTTCTTTCATTTGCTAATTTTGCATCTTGCTCTGCTTTTTCTTTTTCATATAATCTAGATTTTAATAATCTCATTGCGTATTCTCTATTTTGTAATTGAGATCTTTCTGTTTGACATTCAGCTACTATACCTGTTGGAACATGTATTAACCTAACTGCTGATGATGTTTTATTAATATGTTGTCCTCCAGCACCAGATGCTCTATAAACTTCCATTTTTATGTCAGCGGGATTGATTTCTATTTCTACATCTTCTACTACCGGAAGAACTGCTACCGTTGCTGTTGATGTATGAATTCTTCCACTACTTTCTGTATCTGGAACTCTTTGTACTCTGTGAACCCCACTTTCAAATTTTAATCTACTATATACACCTTTTCCAGTAATCATAAAAGATACTTCTTTATATCCACCTAGACCTGTTTCATTTTCATTTAAAATTTCTAATTTCCAATGTTTTTTTTCTGCATACATAGTGTACATTCTAAATAATGTTCCTGCAAATAAAGCAGCTTCTTCTCCTCCTGCTCCTCCTCTTATTTCACATATAATATTTCTGTCATCATCAGGATCTTTTGGAATTAATAATATTTTTAATTCTTCTTCTAACTTAGGTAACTTCTCTTTTGCAGAATAGTATTCTTCTTCAGCTAATTCCTTCATATCTGGGTCTTTAATTAATTCTTCTGCCTCTATCATAGATTGTTTTACTTTTTTATATTCTCTAAATTTTATTACAACCTCTTCAATACTAGCATGTTCTTTAATTGCTTTCTGCCACTCTGATTGGTTAGCAATCACTTCTGGATTAGAAATTATTTTTGTTAATTCTTCATATCTTTTTTCTACAGCTTCTAACTTTTCAAACATAAACTTTCTCCTATAAAAATATATTTTTTATTATACAATAGATTTTAAGTTTTTTCAATATTTTTATAGTAATATTTAAATGTACAAATATTTTCACAAATATAATTATTAAATAAATGATAAAAAATAAATCTATAACTATAAAGTCTAGTTTTTAGTGTATTTAATTACTACTATTTAAATTATATTTGAATATTTTTTAATTTTAATATATTTTTTTCTAATTCTTTTTTTAATTCTTCACTACATTCTAACAATGGTAATCTTGGTTTTCCAAATGAATACCCTATTATTTCTAATGCTGCTTTTACTGGTATTGGATTCACTTCTTTAAATAAACTACGAATTAGTTCTATTGCATTTAATTGCATATTTGCTGCCTGATGTATTTCACAATTTAAAAATTTTTTTACCATTTCTGAGGTATATTTAGGAGCAACATTTGAAAGAACTGAAATAACTCCTATTCCTCCAATTGATAAAACTGGTAAAATTTGATCATCATTTCCAGAATATATATGTAAATTATCTCCACAAATATATTTAGTTTGAATCATACTAGTAATATCTCCATTTGCTTCCTTAGTTGCAACTATATTTTTTATTTTAGATAATTCTAAATATGTACTTGGTAGAATATTAACACCTGTTCTACTTGGAACATTATATAAAATAATAGGTAAATTAGTTTGACTTGCAATTAGTTTATAATGCGCAATTAATCCTTCCTGAGTTGTTTTATTATAATATGGTGTAACAGCTAGTAGTCCATCTACTCCTACTTTTTGTGCAAATTTTTCATTTTCAACCACTAATTTTGTATTATTACTACCTATTCCAGCAATAACTGGTATTCTTTTGTTAACTACTTTTACACAATACTTAATTAATTCTTGTTTTTCTTCTTGAGATAAAGTGGACGCTTCTCCTGTTGTTCCACATACAATAATACTGCTTACACCGTTTTCAATTTGATACTCTATTAATTTTTTAAACTCATCGAAATTAATATTATCATCTTTATCAAATGGAGTAGCAATTGCTGTACCAACTCCTTTAAAAATAATTTCTTTCATAATTAAAACACCTCTTTATGAAATTATATTCATAAAGAGGTAAAAATGATTATTTAACTTTTATTTTTATTTTTGCTGTTTTTCCGTTATATGTTTTTGCTGTTATTGTTGCTTTTCCTTTTTTCTTTGCAGTTATTTTTCCATTTGAATTTACTTTTGCTACTTTTGTATTACTTGATTTATATGTAATTGCTCCTGCTGAACCACTTGATAATTTTGCTTTTACTGTATATGTTTTATTTTTCTTAATTGTTTTTGACTTTGCATTTAATGTTATTTTTGTTGGTGCTTTTTTTACTGTAACTTTAACAGTTGCCTTTTTACCATTTGCTGTTTTTACCGTAATTGTTGTTGTTCCTTTTTTCTTCGCTTTTATTTTTCCAGTTTCACTAACAGTTGCTACTTTTGTATTGCTTGATTTATATGTAATTCCTCCATAAAATGAACCACTTGGTGAAAGTTTCACTGATATTGTATATTTTTCTCCTATTCCTAATGTTTTCTTTGTTGCCGATAATTTTACTTTTGTTGCTTTTTTCTTTACTTTTACAGTAAATGTTTTTGTTTGACCTACTGCTTTTACAGTTATTTTAGCAGTTCCATAAGCTTTTGCTGTTATCTTTCCACTTGAACTTACTTTTGCTATTTTAGTATTACTTGATTTGTACGTAATTGTTCCTAGATTGCTATCTTTTGTTTTTATTTTATAAGTATTACCAATCATTACATTGGCACTTGAGCTTTTTAATTTTAAAGTTTTTACATCTTTTGTAATATAATTTGTTGCTACATAACCTGTTTTTCCATTAGAAAGTTTAATTTTGTCCCAATAATAACCATTTGCGCAATCACTATATTTTTCTATTCTTGTTGCAGTATCATATTTTGATAATTTGCCTACGATACTACTACTTGTTGTAGGACTTTTTCTTACATTAACTGTAGATGTTGCTTGCACTTTTTCATTTAGTCCCTTTATTTTAGTTATTTTAGGTTCTCCACATAATGTTTTTGGCATATTTTCATATAAAGGAATAACAAAATTATAATTATTATCTAATAAGTTTAATCCTTTATATGTATTATAAGTAGTATATCCTTCGCTTTTTGCTGCAAAGATATTTTGCATATATTGATGTGTATAGTATGCTGTTCCATTACTTACTACATCATATTTTTGAAAATATAATGTGTTTTGACCAATAGCTATATAATTTTCTGCAATCCATATTGCACCACCTTTAATTGCCTTTACTGGATTATCCCATGGTCCTAAATATGAACCTGCTTTATTTTTTGCATAATCTAATCCATTTTTTATTGGATTTTTTCCACTATTTGCTCCAATATTATAAAAATTATAATATCCTTCATAATCTTTATATGTACCACTTGTAGAGCCTGAGCCATCTACTCCAACTTCTTGCCTTATTCTTGCTGCTAAATAATAAGGGCTTACTCCACTTAATTTTGCTGCTTGCATAATTGCTTCTGCAAATGTTATGTTATCATATTTTGAATTATTATAATAATCTCTAATATTAGTTTCATACATAAATGTTTTATTTAATACTTTGTTAATTCCATCTATTGTATATGTATCTGGATCATAAGAAAGTTTTTCAAACTGGAATATGTAGCTATTAGTTAAATAATTTCTAACATCCATTAAATGTGCAACTGCTTGTGAAGATGCACACATCCATCCACCAGCATCATATTCTTTATCTTCACATTTTGGACATAACCAAGCTCCTACTTTTGATTGTACTAAACTTCTACTATGATAGCCATAAGTTTCATTATATAAAACACTATCCCAATCTAAATTTGTATAGTACAATGTAAAAGTCCAATTTGGATTTTCTTTTTTTATTGCAATTAATCTTTCTTTATATCCAGGGTATTTTTTTTCATCTATGTATTTTTCTATATCATTTAATGTTTTTAATGTAACTTTTTTTGCTGAGTCTACTGATGCAGAATAAGAGATAACTGGCACAAAAATTGTAAATACCATTACAGATACTATAAATATAGATATTAATTTTAACAATATTTTATTTTTGTACATAAAAACCTCCTTTTTATTAATAACTCTCTAAAAATTATATTAACATATTTTAAAAACACTTGCAAACAAAATACAACATTTTCTATTATTTTCCACAATATTATAACAAAAAACTTAACAGAACAAATCAGTATAATTAATAAATATTAATCTTTTAGATTTCTTACATGTTACGATTTTATTCAAACACAAAATTTTTAATTGTAAATTTACTTAATAAAATTTTTTGTTAAATAAAATATGCGCTAATAGTAATCATATTTATATTCTTACTATTAGCGCACATATTATATTTTACTTTTACTGTTGCACTGCTCTTGCTTTTACAATTGTTCTTTGTTTTCCAGTCATTGTACATGTAATTAATGTAATATCAGTTTGACCATTTGTTAACTGACTTGTACATTTTAAATCATCTGGTTCAACAACATAATTAGCATAAACTTTATATTCTAAAGTTTTATTATTTGTATCTGTTATGTATATAGTATCTCCTCTTTGCAATGTAGATGCTTTGCTAAAGAAACGTTTATTGTGATAATTATGTCCAACAATACAAAAGTTTCCAGGTTCATTAGCTTCTGGTCCCCAATATTTTACAACCGATATTTTTAGTAAATCTTCTATTGTTTTTTCACTTGTATTATTACTATAAATAATAGGATATGTAATATTAAGAGATGGAATATTTATAACAGCAACTGTAGTGTATTTGTCTCCATTATCTGTTGTATATGTTTTTGTATCTAATTTTGCTGATTTATTAGCTTTTATTAATTCTTCTAAGTTTACTTCTTCTTTTGAATCTCTTGTATTATCTAATACAACTACTAGAACGTCATCTTCTAGTTTTACAGTAGAATCAACAAATATAGGTTTATTTTCTTTTACCTCAATTTGAGATAAAATTTCTTGTGATTTATCAGAAGAGTTTCTATCAAATTCTCCATAAATTGAATAACCAAATAAAGCTACAATAAGAAAAACGGAAACTATAAAACTAAATTTATATAATTTCTTTTTCTTTTTTAGCTCTGGAGTTACATATATTTTTTCACTTACCAAAATTTGATTCATTTTACTCCTCTCCCTTTTTTATTATAACATATTTTATGTTGTTTTCAAATATGTTTTTACAAAAAATTTGTTGATTTTTATTAGTTTTTAATATAAAATAATAACATAAATTTTATTTATTTTATTATTACATAAGGAGTAAACTTATGAAAAAGAATAGAAATGTAAAAAAGTATTCTAATTCTACTTCTAAAAGAAAAAGAAATATTGTTGAAAAACCTATTACTGTTAAAAAATTGAAAATATTATCTTCTTTTGGAATTGTTATTTTTTTATTATTAATATTTAGATTATTTTGGATACAATTTGTTAATGGTGCTTCTTTAAAAGAAAGAGCTTATAGACAACAAACTTCAAGTAAAATTATTAGTCCTAAAAGAGGCGCAATTTATGATGTAAATGGAAAAGCATTAGCAATTAGTGAGGATGTAGATACAGTATCTATAAATCCATCAAAAATTTCTAAAGAAAAAAAAGAATTAGTAGCAAAAGGACTATCTGAAATATTTTCATTAGATTATGATGAAACTCTATCAAAAGTAAATAGTTCTTCTAGTATAGAAACAATAGCCAAAAAAGTTGAAAATGATAAAATATCTGAATTAAAAACTTGGATGGAAGAAAATAAATTATCTGCTTGTATTAATATTGACGAAGATACTAAAAGATATTATCCATATTCAGAACTTGCATCCCAGGTAATTGGTTTTTGCGGAACAGATAATCAAGGCTTAGCTGGTATAGAAGACTCCTATGACAGTATATTAACAGGAGAATCTGGAAAAATTATTACTACTACAGATTTAAATGATAGTGAAATATCTGATAATCGTTCAACATACGTTGAAGCAAAAAACGGTAGCGATATATATCTTACAATTGATGTAAATATTCAATCTGTTGTAGAAAAATACATATCAAAAGCTGTAAAAGATAATCTATGTGAAACTGCAAGTGCTATTGCAATGGAACCTTCTACAGGAAATATATTATCTATGGCAACATATCCTAATTTTAATTTAAATACTCCTTTTGAACCTAATACAAAGGATATGAAAAAAAAGTGGGAATCTTTAAGTAGTTCAGAAAAAATTAATTATTTATATAAGATGTGGAGAAATAAAAATGTAGCTGATCTTTATGAACCAGGTTCTACATTTAAAACCTTAGTGTCTTCTATTGCTTTAGAGGAAAACATTGTAGAAACAGATACAAAAAAAGACTTTTATTGTAAAGGTTATGAAGAATTTAATGGTACTAAGATAAGATGTTGGAGTACAAGTTCTCACGGTTATGAAACTTTAACACAAGCACTTGCTAATTCTTGTAACCCTGCATTTATGCAATTAGGAAAAAGAATTGGAATTGATACTTTTTACAAATATTTTGAAGCTTTTGGATTGTTTACAGAAACAGGAATTGAATTACCAGGTGAAAGCAATAGTATTTTCTTTGATAAAGACAAAGTTGGTCCTGTTGAATTAGCTACTATTTCTTTTGGGCAAAGATTTAATATAACACCAATTCAATTAATTACTGCAATTTCGTCAATAGCAAATGGTGGAAAATTAATGCGACCTCAAATTGTAAGTAAATCGGTAAATCCTTCTACTAATAACACATATAATACAGAACCTAAACAAGTAAGGCAGGTAATATCAGAAGAAGTTGCAAATGCAGTAATTAAAATGATGGAAAATGTTGTTACAAATGGAACTGGTAAATTAGGTGCTGTAAAAGGTTATACTATTGCTGGTAAAACAGGAACTTCAGAAGCACAAGTAGGCTCAAATAATGGAAATACATTATCTTATGTTGCAATTGCTCCATCTGAAAATCCACAATTAGTATTATTAGTAATACTTTATAATACACCTTCTACAAATACCCATGGTAGTACATATGCTGCTCCTATTTCTTCAAAAATATTAGAAAATGTTCTTCCTTATTTGGGGGTTAATTCTGATGAAGCTAACATTAAAGATTCAAGTAATAACCTTTCTGTTCCTAATGTTGTTAATAAAACAATTACAGAAGCAGAAAAAATATTAAAAAATGCAGGACTTACTTCTTCAATATCGTTTGATGGAGATAAAAACTCTACTATAGTTACAACACAAGTTCCAGCTGCAGGAACAAAAGTTACAAAAAATTCTATTGTTTTATTATATAGTGAAGAAAATTCTACAAGAACCTCTGTAACTGTACCAGACTTGAAGGGAATGACTTTATCTAAAGCCAAAAGTACTTTAAATACAAAAAATTTAAATATAAATTATTCAGGAAGTGGTTTAGTAGTAAGTCAATCTATAAAAGCTGGAAAAACCGTTGAAGAAGGAACTGTTATTGAAGTGACTTTATCATATTAAGAAGATTTTTATATAACACTATTTATTTGAAAGGACTTTTATTAATAATGCAAACTATTCTTTATAACAATAATTCTTTTAAAGAATCTATAGATTATATAGAAAACGAATTAAATAATGGTGGAATTGGTATTTTTCCAACCGATACTGTATATGGAATTGGATGCAATGCTTTTAATGAAACTGCCATAAAAAAAATATATAAATTAAAATCACGTGATTATACAAAACCTATTAGTGTATTAATTTCAAATTTTGATATGTTAAATTCTTTAGTAGATAAAATTACTATAGAAGAGAAAAAATTAATAAATGCATTTTGGCCTGGTGCATTAACAATTATTTTTCAAAAAAAAGATACAGTTCCAAATATACTAACATCTAATTTAAATACACTTGGAATTAGAATGCCTAATAATTCAATTTCATTAGATTTAATAAATAAAGTTAATGTACCTATAGCAACAACTAGTGCTAATATTTCCGGGAAAAGTGCTGGGGTTAAATTATTAGATTTTTATGATTATTTTAATAATAAAGTAAATTTTATAATTGATGGTGGAAATTCTACTATTGGAAAGGCATCAACAGTTGTACAAGTTATAAACGGTTTGCCTCATATATTAAGAGAAGGCTCTATTACTAAAGAGCAAATTATAAATGTATTATAAAATAATTTTTAAATATATTACTTAGAAAGGAATGAGAATATTTATGTTAAAATACTTAGTTACTTTTATTTTAGGAATGTGTCCTATTATTGAAATTAGAGGTGCTATTCCAGTTGGCGTTGGAATGGGTCTTAGTTACTTTGAAGCTTTTTTAATAGGATTTATAGGTAATATTATACCAATATATTTTATAGTAAAATACATTGGACCAATTTTTAATTTTTTGGGTAGGATAAAAATATTTAAAAAAATAATAGATTGGGCTAGCCAAAAAGCTACAAAAAATATTGAACAAAGTGAAAAACTACAAAATTTTACAGCTTTAGGTTTATACCTTTTCGTTGCAATTCCTTTGCCAGGAACAGGTGCATGGGTTGGGTCTTTAATAGCAAATTTCCTACATGTTCCACTAAAAAAAGCATGGTTACCTTTGGTATTGGGTGTATTAACAGCAGGATCTATTATACTATTAGCTACAGGAAGTGTTGTTACCATATTCCAACATCTATAGTTTATATTATTTAAATTTTAAAAATTTTTCATAATAAAAAACACCTTTAAATCAATAAAAGGTGTTTTTTTATTTACTATACATTTTCTTTAATATAGTCAACTACATCACCAACTGTAACTACTTTTTCAGCATCACTATCAGGTATCTCTATATCAAATTCCTCTTCTAAAGCCATTATTAATTCAACTATATCTAAAGAATCAGCTCCTAAATCATCTATGAAAGAAGCTTCTTGTGTTACAGTATCTTCTGCAACTCCAAGTTGTTCAACAATTATTTCTTTTACCTTTTCAAATACTTCTTCTCCGTTCATTATAAAAATTCACCTCCCTTAATTTAACTATATATTATTTTCAATATTTGTTATAATATAACAATATATGTTTGTCAAGTATATTTATAATATTTTTATTTTTTCATTATAAATTACTACTTATTTAAATGTTTCTAAATTTGCAAATTGTTCTATCATCATATCAACTGATTTATTTTTTGCAAAAATCTCTGCCTGTTTAATTGTATAATAAAATAACTTTTCATCACTACTTCCATGTGCTTTTACTACTGGTCTTTTTACTCCTAAAAATAAAGCTCCACCATATTCTTTATAATCCATTGTTTTTGCAAATCTTTTTATTCCAGGTAATGCTGGTATAGATGCTATTGTAGATAGAAATGATTTTTTTAAACTTTCTGTTAAAGATTTTTTTACTAATTTTCCAAAACCTTCTATTGTTTTTAAAAATACATTTCCCGTAAAGCCATCACAAACAATCGCATCTATTTTTCCTGAAAAGGCATCTCTTCCTTCTACATTTCCTACAAAATTAATTCCCAAATTCTCAGCTTCATTTGTTAAAATTTTATAAGCTTCTTTTATTAATTCATTACCTTTTGTAGGTTCTGTTCCTATATTTAATAAACCAATGGCTGGTCTTTCTATTCCATATGTATTTTTTAGATAAATAGTAGCCATTTGAGCAAACTGTATTAAATTTATAGGTTTACAATTTGTGTTAGCACCAGCATCAACTAACATTAAACTTTTTTTATAGGCTGGCAACATTGGTGCCATTGCTGGTCTATCTATTCCTTTTATTCTTCCTACTAGAAGCGTTGCTCCTGTTAACAATGCTCCAGAATTTCCAGCAGAAATAAATACATCACCTTTACCCTCTGTTAATAGTTTAAAGCCTACAACCATTGATGAATCTTTTTTGTGTTTTATTGCATCTGTTGGTTTATCTTCCATTGTAATAATTTCCGTTGTATTGTATATACTAAGCTTTGATGATATATCTTCTATTTTATTTTTTCCATAAAATTCTTTTATTTTAGAGTTAATTATCTCTTCACTTCCAATTAATATTACTTCTGATTCTATTTCGTTTATTGCTTTAACTGCACCTTTTATAACTGCATCAGGTGCATTATCTCCTCCCATTGCATCTAATAAAATAATCATCTTTTTCCCCTTTCAAAGTTAAGAATTTTATATTGTTTTCTATTTTAGTTATACTTTCATTAATATTTATTAATGATGTCATTATTTTATTATTTATTTTATAAAAATGCAATACTTTTTGACCAATTAGTTTAGAGATATTATATAAAAATGTTAGATTATTCTAACTTGTGGATTTATTTTAGAAATAAAATTTTTCTATAAAAAATAAGAGAATTCCTAATGGAATTCTCTTGTTTTTTTAATAAATTAAGCTATTATTTCTGAAACGATACCAGAACCTACTGTTCTACCACCTTCACGAATAGCAAATCTTAATCCTTTTTCAATAGCAATTGGTGTAATTAATTCGATTGTCATTGAAATATTGTCTCCTGGCATTACCATTTCTGTTCCTGCAGGTAATTCAATAACACCTGTAACATCTGTTGTTCTGAAATAGAATTGTGGTCTATATCCATTGAAGAATGGTGTATGTCTTCCACCTTCTTCTTTAGTTAGAACATAAACTTCTGATTTGAATTTTGTATGAGGGTGAATTGTTCCTGGTTTTGCTAGAACTTGACCTCTTTCAATATCTTTTCTATCAATACCTCTTAATAATACACCTATATTATCTCCAGCTTCAGCTTGATCTAATAATTTTCTGAACATTTCTACACCTGTTACTACAGTTTTTGAAGATTCTGGTTTTAATCCAACGATTTCAACTTCATCTTGTAATTTTACAGTACCTCTTTCTACTCTACCTGTTGCAACAGTTCCTCTACCTGTAATTGTAAATACGTCTTCAACTGGCATTAAGAATGGTTCATCAACTGGTCTTGATGGTGTAGGAATATAACTATCAACTGCTTCCATTAATTCTCTCATTGGTGCATATACTTCAGCATTTGGATCTGTTTCTGTTGCTTCTAATACTTTTAATGAAGATCCTTTTATGAATGGTATTTCATCACCTGGGAAGTCATAGCTTGATAATAAGTCTCTTACTTCCATTTCTACTAATTCTAATAACTCTGGATCGTCAACCATATCGCATTTATTTAAATAAACAACAATATATTTAACTCCAACTTGTCTAGCAAGTAATATATGCTCTCTTGTTTGAGGCATTGGTCCATCAGCTGCTGAAACAACTAATATAGCACCATCCATTTGTGCAGCACCTGTAATCATATTTTTAACATAGTCAGCATGTCCTGGGCAGTCAACATGTGCATAATGTCTTTTTTCTGTTTCATATTCTACGTGAGCTGTATTAATTGTAATTCCTCTTGCTTTTTCTTCTGGTGCTCCATCAATTTGATCATAAGCTGTATATTGAGCTTTTCCTAATAATCCTAAATATTTTGTAATAGCGGCTGTTGTTGTTGTTTTACCATGATCTACGTGACCTATTGTACCGATATTAACATGTGGTTTTGTTCTTTCAAATTTAGCTTTTGCCATTTTTGAATTCCTCCTTTAATTTTTTATTTTAATATTTATAAAACATTAATAACTAAATTATTAATTTGCAATAGTATTTTATACTAATTTTACTAATATTGCAATAGAAAATTATTAATTTTTAATAATTTTCTATTCTTCTTTTTTAGCACGTGATGCAACAATTCCTTCAAGAACTGATTTTGGAACTTCTTCATAATGAGATGGTTCCATTGAGTAAGTTCCTCTACCCTGTGTTTTAGAACGTAAGTCCGTAGCATAACCAAACATTTCAGATAATGGAATAAACGCTCTTATTTCTTGCATTCCATCATCTGCTTCCATTCCTTCCATTCTTCCTCTTCTTGAGTTAACATCTCCAATTACATCACCCATGTATTCTTCTGGAACTGTTATTTCTACTTTCATAATTGGTTCCAAAATAACAGATTTTGCCTTTCTACATCCCTCTTTAAAAGCCATAGATCCTGCAATTTTGAATGCCATTTCTGAAGAGTCAACGTCATGGTAAGAACCATCTACTAATGTAGCTTTAAAGTCTATTACTGGGTAACCAGCTAATATACCAGCTTCTGCTGCTTCACGAATTCCATCTTCAACTGGTTTAATGTATTCTTTTGGAACAACACCACCAACAATTTTGCTTTCAAATTCAATTCCTTTACCAGGTTCTAGTGGTTCCATTTCTAGCCAAACATGACCATATTGTCCTCTACCACCAGATTGACGGATGAATTTTCCTTCTACTCTTACTGAATCTCTTATTGTTTCTTTATAAGCAACTTGTGGTTTACCTACATTACATTCAACTTTAAATTCTCTTTTTAGTCTGTCTACAATAATGTCTAAGTGTAATTCACCCATACCTGCTATAATAGTTTGACCTGTTTCTTGGTTTGTATATGTTTTAAATGTTGGATCTTCTTCTGCAAGTTTTGATAATGCAATACCCATTTTTTCTTGTGCTGCCTTATCTTTTGGTTCAATTGCAATATCAATAACTGGCTCTGGAAATTCCATTGATTCTAATATTATTGGATGATTAGGATCACATAGAGTATTTCCAGTTGTTACATCTTTTAATCCAACAGCTGCAGCTATATCACCAGCAAATACTTTATCTATATCTTCTCTGTGATTAGCATGCATTTGAAGAATTCTTCCAACTCTTTCTTTTTTATCTTTGCTTGAATTTAAAACTGTAGATCCTGATTCTAATGTTCCTGAATATACTCTAAAGAAACATAATTTTCCAACAAATGGGTCTGTTGCAATTTTAAATGCAAGTGCTGCAAATGGTTCTTGGTCAGAAGTTTTTGCTTCTGTTTCTGAACCGTCTAAAGTTTTTCCTTTAATGTGAGGTATATCTAAAGGTGAAGGCATATATTCAACTATGTTATTTAATAACTCTTGAACACCCTTATTTTTATATGAAGAACCACAACATACTGGAACAATTGTGTTATTTATTGTACCTTTACGAATTGCTTTCTTTATTTCATCTTCAGATAATTCTTCTCCTTCTAAATATTTCATCATTAATTCATCGTCTTGTTCACATGCTGCCTCTATCATAGATGCTCTATATTCTTGTGCCATTGCTTTTAAATCTTCAGGAATTTCAGTTTCTTCAATTTCTTTTCCTAAATCATCTTTATGAACAAATGCTTTCATTTTAATTAAATCAACAATTCCTTTAAAGTTATCTTCTGCACCTATTGGTAGTTGAATTGGAACAGCATTTGCTTTTAATCTGTTTCTTAATTGGTCTACACAAAGCATAAAGTTTGCACCTGTAATATCCATTTTATTAACATATACCATTCTTGGAACATGATATTTATCTGCCTGTCTCCATACTGTTTCTGTTTGTGGTTGAACACCACCTTTAGCTGCAAGTATTGTTACTGCACCGTCTAGAACTTTAAGTGATCTTTGTACTTCTACTGTAAAATCAACGTGTCCTGGAGTGTCAATAATATTAATTCTATTATCATTCCAAAAACAAGTTGTAGCAGCAGATGTAATTGTAATACCTCTTTCTTGTTCTTGTTCCATCCAGTCCATTGTAGCAGCACCTTCGTGTACTTCTCCTATTTTATGTGTTTTTCCTGTATAGAATAGTATTCTTTCTGTTGTTGTTGTTTTACCTGCATCAATATGAGCTACTATTCCTATATTTCTTGTTTTTTCTAATGATACTTTTCTATCAGCCACGAATTTATTCCTCCTTTTTCATATTTTTTATTCCTTTGTAGGGGTCATACATAGAATAAACCCTTATATTTTTATTTGCTCATTAATTATTTTTAAAAAATCAAGACATAATACACAACTTTTAAGTAGTTTTTAGAATTTGTAATGAGCAAAAGCTTTATTAGCTTCAGCCATTCTATGTGTATCTTCTTTTTTCTTATATGCTCCACCGTTTTGGTTTGTAGCATCTATTATTTCTCCAGCCAATTTTTCTGCCATTGTTTTTTCATTTCTCTTTCTTGCAAATAAAACAAGCCATCTTAAACCTAAAGTTTGTCTTCTTTCTGGTCTAATTTCTAATGGAACTTGGTAAGTTGCTCCACCAACTCTTCTTGCTTTTACTTCAAGAACAGGCATTACATTATTTAAAGCTGTTTCAAAAACTTCTAATGCATCTTTTTGCTCTTTTTCTTTTATAATATCAAATGCACCATAAACAATTTTTTGAGCAACAGATTTTTTACCATCTAACATAATATTATTAATTAATTTTGTAACAACTTTACTATTATAAATTGGATCCGGTAATACATCTCTTTTTGCTATATATCCTTTTCTTGGCACTATTCTTCACTCCTTTTATTTGAATTTTAAATAATAAGTTTTTGATATTTATAAAAATATCATAGTTACTCTGAAAATATTATTATTTTCCGTATAGTGCTATATCTATTCTAAATTTAAGTACCCTTAAATTAGTAAGTTAGCACTAAAATATAGTGAATTGTTAATAGTAAATAATTTTGTTTAAAAACAATTACATTATTTTCTTCATTATTCATTCTTAATTATTCACTATTTATTAAGAAATAACATATACTAGTTTATTTCTTTGGGCGTTTTGCTCCATATTTAGAACGCGCTTGCATTCTATCTTTAACACCTGCTGTATCTAATGTTCCTCTTATAATATGGTATCTAACACCAGGTAGGTCTTTTACTCTACCACCTCTTATTAGAACAACACTGTGTTCTTGTAAATTATGTCCTATACCAGGAATATAAGATGTTACTTCAAATCCATTAGATAATCTAACCCTTGCTACTTTTCTTAAAGCAGAATTTGGTTTTTTAGGTGTAACTGTTTTTACTACTGTACATACTCCTCTTTTTTGAGGTGCTCTATTATCAGTTACTCTTTTTTTTCTAGAATTATAACCATGTTGTAGAGCTGGTGCAGTAGATTTTGCTTTAGAAGTTTGTCTTCCTTTTCTTACTAATTGATTAATTGTTGGCACTTAAATTTCACCTCCTTATAATATTTAAATAATTTGTATTCTTTTATTTTTATTATGAACACAAATAACCATTATAGTTTATCATCTTCTATAACAAAAGTCAATACTTTTCTTACGGATTTCTGTATTTTCAAACGAATCAAAACTTTATTTTAATTTCATAGATAATAATTTTGATATACCATTTTCCTCCATTGTAATACCATAAACAGTATTAGCAGCTTCCATTGTTCCTTTTCTATGTGTAATAATTAGAAATTGGGTTTTATCTATAAATTTTTTCAAATATTCAGCATATCTATAAACATTTACATCATCTAAAGCTGCTTCTATTTCATCTAATACACAAAATGGAGATGGATTTATTTTTAATATTGCAAATAATAAAGCAATTGCAGTAAACGCTTTTTCTCCTCCTGATAATAATGTCATATTTTGAAGTTTTTTTCCTGGTGGCTGAACATTAATATCAATTCCACATTCTAATATGTTTTGTTCGTCTGTTAATTTTAACTCTGCTTTTCCTCCTCCAAATAATTCCCTAAATACTTCTCCAAAATTTTCATTTATAATTTTAAATTGTGTAGCAAATTGTGTTTTCATAACTGATGTCATATCTTGAATTACTTTCTTCAATTTAGCAACTCCATCTTCTAAGTCTAATCTTTGCTCACACATAAAATCGTATCTTTTTTTTGTTTGATTATATTCATCAATAGCATCTATATTAATACTTCCTAATTCTTTTATTTGATTTCTTAATGAATTTACTTGTTTAGTAGTAGATTGTATATTTTCCGGTTTTTTATATTCTTCTACTTTGTTAGGAGTTAATTCGTACTCTTCCCATAATTTATTAACCACAATTTCCATGTCTTGCTCTAGTTTTGTTTTCTTAACATCTATTTTTACAATTTGTGATTTTAATTCTTCTATTACTTCAAATTGGGCCTCATAACTTTTCTCTGCATTTGTTAATTCATTATTCTTGTTTACTCTTTGCTCTTTTAATGCATTAACATTATTACCACTATTGCTTACTTTTAAATCTATCTCATTAATTTTCTCTAGTAATTCATTAATATTATTTTCCAATTCTTCATTATCTTTTTGAATGTTTTGTTTTTGATTATTTTTATTTTCAATACTTTTATTATTATTTTCAATATCCGCATTAATTCTTTCTACCATTTCATCAATAGATGCTTCTGATTCGTCAAACGAAGAAACAGATATTATTAAATTAGTTACATCTAAATTTAAATTGTCAATGTATGTTTGGTTATCTTTATTTAAATTTGCAAACTGCTCAATAATAGAATTTAATTCATCATTTTCTTCCGATAATTTTTTAATTTCTATTTCTTCCTGTTCTTTACTAGAAATATTATTTTCTTTTTGAATATCTAAATCTTTTAATTCTTCTCTTAATTTTTCTAACCTTTTTTCTATTCTTTCAATATTTTCTTCAACTGCAACTAACTTTTGTTTATCTGATGCATATATTATATCTGTTTCTTGAAGATTTTTTTCTAAAGAAGTAATTTCTTCTATTACATTTTCAGAACTATTAATATACTCCTCTTTTTCTTTTTCTATTTTTTCTATTTTAGAGTTCATTTTCTTTAGTTCTTTTTCTAAATCTTCTATTTCTCTTGCTCTTCCTAGAATATTTACAGTTTTTTGAGCTACTGAACCACCTGTAATTGCTCCACTTGGATTAATTAAATCTCCTTTTATTGTAACAATTCTAAATGTGTAATTATTTTGTTTAGCTAAGGCAATAGCTGAGTCCATATCTTCTACAATAACTGTTCTTCCTAATAAATTTAAAACAATCTGTTCATATTTTTTATTAAATTCTACTAAATCGGAAGCAATTCCAATAATTCCTGTTATTCCCTTTGAATTATATTTTTCTAATCTTTTACCTTTTACAGAAGACAAAGGTAAAAATGATGCTCTACCCAAATTGTTTTTTCTTAAGTGTTCTACTAATTTCTTAGCAGCCTCTTCTGTTTCTGTAACTATATTTTGAAGTGAAGCTCCTAGTGTCATTTCAATTGCTGTTTCATATTCCTTAGGTGTTTTTATAATATTAGCTAAAACACCATGAGAACCTTTCTTTAAATTAGCATCTTTTTCGCAATCTAATAGCAAACTTTTTACACTTCTTATATAACCTTCTTTTTCCTTTTCTGTTTCTTTTAAAAATTTTAGTCTAGATTCTTTTATTCTGTATTCAGAAGATATTTTATTAATACTATCTTCATATTCTTTTATTTGTTTTTCTGTTTTTTCTTTTTGAGTGGATATATTTTCTAGCTCTTTTAGTAATTCATTTCTTTTTGTTTCTATTTCATAAAAAGTTTTTGCAATTTCTGATTTTGTTAGTCTTGTGCTATCTAGTTCAGAAATATTAAATTCTATTTCAGTATTTATTTGTTTTTTTCTTTTTTCTATATTTTCTAAATTTGCTTCTATAGTACTAATATTTGTTAATTTTTCATATTTTAAGTCTGTATTATTTTCAACCTTTTTTTTCTTTTCTTCTATTTCTAGTTCTTTTGTACTTAACTTTTTTGTTAACTCTTCTAACTCTTTTTGTTTTTCTTCTAATTCTTTCTGAAACTTTTCTTTGTTACTAAATAAATTACTTTTCTTTTGTAACTTTGTTTGTTTTTCTTCCTCTAATTCTTTTATCCTTAATGTAATTTCTTCAATTTCACTATTATATCTTGAAAAATTTTCTTGGTTATTTTGTATTCTTTCTTTTGTAATATTAATTTCTGAATTTATTCTTTCTTTCTCTTTTTGACTTTCAAAACCTATATTTTGCATATTTTCAATATCATTTGTAATTGTGTTTATTTCCATTTTTAATTTTTCTTTTAATTCTGCAATCTTTTGCATTTTCAAAGACTCTTCATTATTTTGAGAATTTAGTATTTCTTCATCTTCAGCTACTTGTTGTAATTTTTCCTTAAAACTTTCTATATTATATAAAAATAATCCTACTTCAATATCTTTTAATTCTTCTCTTAAGTTTAAGTATTTTTTAGCTTTTTCTGATTGCATTTTTAGTGGTTCAATATTCATTTCTATTTCTGAAAGTACATCATTTATTCTTAATAAATTTAATTTTGTATGTTCTAATTTTTTCTCAGACTCTGCTTTTCTTACTCTATATTTTACAATTCCAGCTGCCTCTTCAAAAATATGTCTTCTATCTTCAGATTTATTACTAAGTATTTCATCAATTTTACCTTGTCCAATAATAGAATAACCATCTTTTCCTATTCCAGTATCCATAAATAGTTCTAAAACATCTTTTAATCTACATGGTGTTTTATTTATATAATAACCAGATTCACCACTTCTATAAAGTTTTCTTGTTACAGTTACTTCTGTATATTCTACTGGTAATTTTGAATCTGTATTATCAAATACAAGTGATGCTTCCGCAAACCCTAAAGATTTTCTATTTTGTGTACCAGAAAATATAATATCTTCAGATTTTGATCCTCTTAAAGATTTTATACTTTGCTCACCTAATACCCACCTAATAGCATCTGATATATTACTTTTTCCAGAACCATTAGGCCCTATAACGGTTGTAATACCAGGCATAAATTCTAAAACTGTTTTATCTGCAAAAGATTTAAACCCTTGCATTTCTAATCTTTTTAAATACATATATATACATCCTTTTCTTTATATATATTTCTACAATATTTCTTATAATATATCAAAAAAGTTAAAAACACAAGATTTTTACTTAAAATATTTAATTAATATGTTTAATAAATATAATTTTATTTATTAATATTTCCTTAATTATTGACATTTTTCATTTTTATTTGTATATTTAAATTAGGTGATACAAATGAAAAATTACACATTTGATTTTTATAATTCTGCAAGTTTAAAATCTTATAATCTTAATGACACAATGAGATTTCAACTTTCTATATTAGATAGAATGGATCCAATTACAAAAAAACATTCTGAAAATGTTGCAAATTTAGTATGTAGAATTTGCGAATATTTACATTTTAATACACATGTAATTATTCAATCTACAATGAATGCTTATTTACACGATGTTGGAAAACTCTCTATTCCTAAAGAGATTTTAAATAAACCAGATAAATTAACAGATGAAGAATTTGAAATAATTAAAACTCATACAACAAAAGGCTATGAAATTTGTATGAAAAACCCAGAACTTAGGCAATATGCTCAAACCGCATTATGCCATCATGAAGCTTTAAATGGTACTGGGTATCCAAATGGTCTTACAAAAAAAGACATTCCGTATATATCACAAATTGTTAGAGTAGCAGATGAATATGATGCAATTGTAACCAAAAGACAATATAAAACTCATATTAATATTTCAGAAACTTTAAAAGATTTAATAAAAGATACATCTCCTGATGAACATATTAAATTAATAGCACTAGATCAATTAAAACATAACGAAAAATTAGGAAAAATTAATCCTCGCATTCTAAAATTATTATTCAAAGTTGTAATCGATGATATTATATATGAAATTGCAAGTATTGAAAATTATATTAAATATTTAAAAGCGGAAATTAAAAGGCTTGAAACAGCTGAATCTTATTATAATAAAATGAATACGGCAAAAAAAGAAAAAGATAAAAATTATTTTTTAGAAGGAGTTAAAATGCTACTTTTAAAAGAAGAAAATGTAGACAATTTTCTTACTATTTTAAATGAATATAAAACTGCATTATCTAAAAAAGAAAACGAAATTGGAAAATTAAATAATGAAATTAAAATTATAAAAAAATTAAAAGTTTAATACAATATAATTTAAACTTGTACTTTACGATGAATTTTGTATAAATTTGAAAATAAGGAGTATGTAATGTACTCCTTATTTTATAATCCAAAACTTACTCCTATTGCATTATTTATTTTATTTAAAGTTTGTTCATCTTCTATATGTCCTATTTTTTCTTTTAGCCTACTTTTATCTATTGTTCTTATTTGTTCTGTTAAAACTACAGAATCTGCTTTTAGCCCATATGTTTTTGAATCTATATCTATATGAGTAGGTAGCTTATTTTTTGTTGTTTGTGATGTAATAGCAGCTGCTATTACTGTTGGGCTATATTTATTTCCAACATCATTTTGTATAATTAAAACTGGTCTAATTCCTCCCTGTTCAGAACCAACCACAGGACTTAAATCTGCATAAAACATATCTCCTCTTTTAACTACCATTTTATTCACTCCTATTGTTATATATATTAATTCAGATATATTGTAGATTGTAGATTTTAGTTCTTGAGATAAAATAAAATTTAGTACGGAGCAAATAGTAAGAGTAAACAAGTTAAAATTTTTACTGCAATTTTTATGCATTATTTCTTTAATTATATATTTGTTTTTTCTAATCTAAATGCTATAATGTCGTTTTGTTTTAAATGGTTTAATTTTATCTCATTATATTTTATGTATATTTTAGTATTTTTGTTATTATCCATTATTTCCATTTTAGTTGGTAATGAGCTACTTTTATTTATATATAATATTTGACTTACATTATAATCATTATAAATATTATTATTTTGAATAATTATTTCATTTTCTGTTTCGGTTATTTTACTTTTCTCATTAAAATTATCTATTAATGAGCTTAACCATAATGAATTTTGACTAATATATTCATATTGCTCATAAATTTTAGATAAACCTAAAGAAGTATTTTCTATTCTCATATTTGTTCCATCATATAAAATTGTTAAATTTTCTAAGTTATTTGGTTCTTGAATAATTTGTTTCATTATATTTGGTTTAGAATATAATTGATTTAATTTATATTGGTTTTTAGTTTTATTAGATTCTACTATTACCTCTAAATTTGCTTCATATGAACTAATATTTAAAATATAATTTACAATATCATCTGTTGATTTACTAATATTATTTCCATTTTTTATTTTTTTATAATAAAATGAAATAAATAAAACAAAAATAATTAAAATAATAAATGCACATAAAATTATTTTTTTATTTTTATTCATTAAATTTCTCCTTTATTTTATAATGTAAAATTATTTATAAAAAAAGAATAGATATTACTCTATTCTTTTTAAATTTATATTCTAACTTTTTCTATTTATTCATTATAAAATTGTCCATTATATTACAATTTTTCTATTCTTCCTAACCTATAATTATTAATTGGTGCTATGTCTGTTATAAAATCTATTTTATTATCTTCGTTTATATCTCCTGCTAATATACTTTCTGTTTGTAGTATTATTCTTTCTAATCTATAGTTATTTAATGTTGCTATATCATTTAAAAAGTCTACTTTTCCATCTCCGTTAATATCTCCTTTTACTACTATTACGTATTGTATTTCTTTTTCTTCTTTTGTTATTACTTTTGCTCCTGTATGTACCTCTGTATTATTTACTATTTTTTCCTCGCCTTTTCCTATTACTTCTATTTCTTTATTTGATGTTATTTTTTCTAATACTTCTTCTGCTTTTGTATTTGGTTGTACTATTATGTATTTCTTATTATTTACTTCTTTTACTGTATATTCTGTTGTTGTTTGTGTTTCTTCTTTTTTTAGTTTTTCTATTGTTTCTGTTTGTCTATCTTCGCATCTTATACATTCTTTATATTTAACACCTTCTTCTGTATATGTAGGTTGCTTTTCTATTATCCATTCTCCATATTCATGTCCTAATGCTTTTATTTCTCTTTGTTCTGTTATTACTTCATTACATACTGAACAATGGCTTCCTTCTGTTTTTCCAGATTGTGTACATGTTGCTTCTATTTTTTCATCTATTATTGTTGTGTGCCCCTTTGGTTTTATTTCTTCATTTCCTTCTAATATTTCATTACATATTCCACAATGCTTTCCTGCAGTTTTTCCAGCCTGTGTACATGTTGCTTCTATTTTTTCATCTATTACCTCTATTGCATGTCCCGTTAATTCTGTACAGCTTATTTTTGTAATATTTATTTCTTCATTGTATTCTTTAATGTTTCCTAATTTATCTTTTACTTGTATTTTTATTCCCTTTTCATTTGTATTATATGTTTTTTTATTACCTTCTTGCCATGTTTTTCCTCCATCAAAACTATAGGCTTCACTATTTAGGCCTGATAATTCGTCTTTCGCATTTATTATTAATGTTACATTTTCTTTTGTCCATTCTTCTGGGTTTCCTTCTACACTTTCTATTATTGGTGCTGTTTTGTCTATTTTAGTTATATTTATTTCTTCATTGTATTCTTTAATGTTTCCTAATTTATCTTTTACTTGTATTTTTATTCCCTTTTCATTTGT
>CANQZV010000011.1 GCA_947628425.1 uncultured Clostridia bacterium
CTCTCTCTCTCTCTCTCTCTCTCTCTCTACAGCACCAACAGTTATAAGCTTCATGTTTTTCTCCTTCTTTTGTTTTTATTTTTGGTATTCCTCTTATGTAACAGGTTTGGCAAAAACGCCAACCACTACAAGTAAACTATTCATTATTCACAATGTAAATAAAAATACATTTATTTGATGTATTCATTTTATAAATAATATTTCTATTTGTCAATACTTTTTTATGTTTTTTAATTTGTTTGTATTATTTTTAATGAATTAATGTTATTTTATTTTTTAGTAGATTTTCTTATTATGTAAAAATCTAGCTTTTCGGCTAGATTTCTTGCAGAATATTAACTTGTTTTTCGAAAAATGGAAAGGAAAACCGTCCCTTTTTACTCTTTTTTCATTTTATTAATACATTCCTTCCATTCCTCCTGCAACTTCACCTGAATGGTCTCCACAGTTACATTCTTTTTCCTTTTTATCTGTTACAATACTTTCTGTTGTTAATATCATAGATGCTATACTTTCTGCGTTTTGAAGTGCACTTCTTGTTACTTTTGTTGGATCTACTATTCCAACTTTCTTCATATCCACATATTCTTCTTTTGCAGCATCAAATCCAAAACCTTCACTACTTGCTTTTACTTTTTCTAATATTACTGCTGGCTCTAATCCTGCATTTCTAGCTATTTGTCTTACAGGCTCTTCTAAAGCTGCACATACTATTTTTGCACCTAATTTTTCATCATCTTTTAATTCTTTTACCAATTTTTCTACTTTTGGAAGAATATTTATATATGCTGTTCCACCACCAGCTACAATTCCCTCTTCAACTGCAGCCTTTGTAGCAGATAATGCATCTTCTATTCTTAATTTCTTTTCTTTCATTTCTACTTCTGTTGCTGCTCCTACTTGAATAACTGCAACTCCTCCTGCAATTTTAGCAAGTCTTTCTTGAAGATTTTCTTTATCGTATTCACTTTGTGTTTCTTCTATAGCTGCTCTAACTTGTCTTACTCTATCTGCAATTTTATCTTTATTTCCTGATCCATCTACAATAATTGTATTTTCTTTTTGTACTTTTACTTGTCTTGCTCTACCTAACTGCTCTATAGTTGTATCTTTAAGTTCTAAACCTAAGTCTGATGTTATTACTTCTCCTCCTGTTAAAATTGCAATATCTTCTAACATTTCTTTTCTTTTATCTCCATAACCTGGAGCTTTTACTGCTACTACATTTAATACTCCCCTTAATTTGTTTACTAATAATGTAGATAATACCTCTCCTTCTATATCATCTGCAATAATTAATAATTTACCTGAATTTTGCATTAATGCTTCTAATAATGGTAATATTTCCTGAATATTACTTATTTTTTTATCTGTTATTAAAATATATGGATTATCCAAAATTGCTTCCATTTTTTCTGTATCTGTTACCATATATGGAGAAACATAGCCTTTATCAAATTGCATTCCTTCTACAACTTCAACATCTGTAGATGATGTTTTTGATTCTTCAATTGTAATTACTCCATCTTTAGATACTTTTTCCATTGCATCTGCAATTAATGTTCCTATTTCTAAATTATTTGCTGAAATTGATGCAACTCTAGCAATATCTTCTTTTCCATTAACTTTTGAACTAATTTCTTTTAGAGCAACTGTAGCAGTATTTACTGCTTTATCCATTCCTCTTTTTATTGCCATTGGATCTCCTCCTGCTGCTACATTTTTAACTCCTTCTTTTATCATTTTTTGAGCTAAAACAGTAGCTGTTGTTGTTCCATCGCCAGCAATGTCATTCGTTTTTACAGATACTTCTTTTACTAGTCTTGCACCCATATTTTCATATGGATCTTCAAGTTCAATTTCTTTTGCAATTGTTACACCATCATTTGTAATTAGTGGTGCACCAAAGCTTTTGTCTAATACTACATTTCTTCCTTTTGGACCTAATGTTACTTTTACTGTATCTGCTAATTGATTTACTCCATCTAATAATTTTTTTCTGGCATCTTCACCATATTTAATTTGTTTTGCCATTTTAAAATACCTCCTTCAAAATTTGTGAAAAGCAACTTTTGCATAATTAACTTTTCACTTAATTGTAATTTAATTTTTACTCAACTATTGCTAATACATCAGATTGTTTTACTATTAGATAATCTTCTCCTTCATATTTAACTTCTGTTCCTGAGTATTTGCTTACTATAACTTTTTGACCTTCTTTTATATACATTTCTATTTGATTTCCATCTATATTTCCACCTGGTCCTACTGCAATAACTTCTGCTACTTGTGGTTTTTCTTTTGCTGATGCAGATAATATAATTCCACTTTTAGTTGTTTCTTCGCCTTCTTTCATTTTTATTAAAATTCTGTCTGCTACTGGTTTAATCATTTTCTTTTCCTCCTTTAAATGATATTAGCAGTCTATTTATTAGACTGCTAATATCATATACCCTTTATTAATATTTGTCAATATTTTTTTAAAATTTTTCATATGTTTTCAATTTTTTATATAATATATATGTTTTTAAGTTATTTTTAGAACATATAATTATTATTTTGTTTTCTAATCTCTTTCTATTTTTGCTGCTTTTACTAACCCTACAAATAATGGGCTTGGTCTATTAGGTCTAGATTTAAATTCTGGGTGGAATTGCACAGCTATAAAATATGGATGTTTTTTTATTTCTACTATTTCTACTAATTTTTCATTTGGAGAAGTTCCAGAACATATTAATCCTTCTTTTTCCAATCTTTCTTTATAATCGTTATTATATTCAAATCTATGTCTATGTCTTTCTAATATATTTTCTTCTTGGTACATCTTATATGCTAATGTGTCTTTTTTTATTTTACATGGATATTTTCCTAGTCTCATAGTTCCACCTTTTTGGTCTATTTCTTTTTGGTCTTCCATAATATGAATAACTGGATTTTTGCATGTTTCATCAAATTCTGCCGAATTTGCATCTTTTATTCCAAGTACATTTCTTGCAAATTCCACAACAGCCATTTGCATTCCTAAACAAATACCTAAAAATGGTATATTATTTTCTCTTGCATATTTAATTGTATTAATTTTTCCTTCTATTCCTCTACTTCCAAATCCTCCTGGTACAATAATTCCATCTAATCCTTCTAATATATTTTTGGCATTTTCTTTTGTTACTGTTTCACAATCTATGTACTTTACATTTACTTTTACATTATTTTTAAATCCTGCATGATATAAGCTTTCTGTTACGGATAAATAAGAATCTTCTAATTTTATATATTTTCCTATAATTCCTATTGTTACTTCTCCATCTTTTACCTTTCTAATATTAGAAATCATTTCTTCCCATTCTTCATTTTTTGGTTTTTGTTTTCCTAATTTCAAATGCTTACAAGTTTGAACAGCTAGTCCTTGTTTTTCTAGCATTAATGGTACAGCATATAGATTATCTGCTGTTAGATTTTCTATTACATTTTCTTTTTTTACATTACAAAACATTGCGAGTTTGCTTTTAATTGTTTCTGGAATAGGTAAGTCGCTTCTACATACTAGTATATCTGGTTTAATTCCTAAAGACTGTAATTCTTTTACAGAATGTTGAGTTGGTTTTGATTTTATTTCATTTGATCCTGTAATAAATGGTAATAATGTAACGTGAATATACATTACATCTTCTTCTGATTTTTCTAATCCTACTTGTCGAATTGCTTCTAAAAATGCGAGGCTCTCTATGTCGCCAACTGTTCCTCCTAATTCTGTAATTACAATATCTATTTCTGTATTTTCAAAGCTATATATTTTTTCCTTTATTTCATTTGTTATATGAGGTATTACTTGCACAGTTTTTCCTAAGTAATCTCCTCTTCTTTCCTTATTTATAACATTTTGATAAATTCTTCCAGATGTAATACTAGAATTATTTGTTAAATTTTCATCTATAAATCTTTCATAATGTCCTAAATCTAAATCCGTTTCTGCTCCGTCATCTGTTACAAATACTTCTCCATGTTCATATGGACTCATTGTTCCTGGATCTACATTAATATATGGATCAAATTTCTGAATAGTTACTTTATAACCTCTATTTTTTAATAATCTTCCTAAAGATGCAGCAGTAATTCCTTTTCCTAAACCTGATACAACTCCACCTGTTACAAATATATATTTTGTATTCATATAAACCTCCTAATACTTTGTTAATTAGTATATTTTAATTTTTTTATTTACTGCTTAAAAATAATATTATTAACCTATTTTTTATATAATTGAAATTTTTTCAAAATTTCAATTATATAAAAAATAGATTTAAAAAAATCTATCCGAAAAACGGCGTTTTTTTTAAATCTATATTTATTTTATAACATATATTAATTTATTTTTCAAGTATTTTTACATTTTTTATACTGCTTCTTCTGAAATTTCATCTTTTTTTATAAATTTATTATCTTCATTTAATACTTCTAAGCTTGCAATTGATACTTCATAAGCAACTCTATTTTCAACTGTACCATCTTCATATTTCTTTTCGTAATTTCTAGATTGCACTCTACCTACAATTTTTACTTCTGTTCCAACTAATAAGTTTTGACTAAATCTAGCATTTCTTCCCCATGCTATTGATGGTATATAATCAGATTTATTATATGCTCTATTAACAGCTAATAAAATATCTGCTATTTCCCTTCCAAATGGTGTTTGTCTATATATTGGTTTTTTACATATATAACCAACAAGTGTTACTTCATTTGATGTTCTTTCTGCTTGTTCTTTTTGTTCTTCTGATAGATTTTCTTCTAATATAACATCTTTTGCAAATACTGTTAATATTAACCTATTTCTTTCTTTGTCATAACTATTATATGATCTAAATTGACCTTTAATCATTAGTTTGTTTCCTATTGTTAATATTTCATCATTAATAATTCTTTCTGATGCTGTAATAGGAATAATATCAGTCGTATCACTTAGACGAGCGACTTCCATATCAAATATGTAAAATTTTTCTCCATAGATTTCATGGCTAAATCTTTTTTCACTTGTTACCTTCCCTACCAATATTAAATGGTTATTATCTGAATAATTTGTATCCAATTTTATTCCTCCCTAATATATTAAAATTTTATCTAATGTATTTTATTCATCTTGCTTGTTTTTATGCTATTTTTCATATTGTACTTTTTTATTATATCACTTTTTTTTGGATTTGTCTACATAAAAAGTTAAATTTTGTATTTTTTGTTTCATTTTTCAAGTATTTCTGTTATTATTCTTTTTATTATATGTTGATTTATGTTATATTCACTGGTGTTTTGTATTACTATTTCTTGTGGTTCAATTAGATTATTATTCATTTTTTTAATTTGCCTTTGTATACATATAACTACTTTTTCTTCATTTATGCTAGATATTGTTACTGTAGATTTATGATTAAATCCAAAAGTTATAACATTAACTTCTTTTTTTAATTTTATATTTAAATTAATATTATCTTGTATTAAAATATATTTTGAATTATTACATAATAAATTTATCTCATTATCATCTATGTTATTCTCTTCTATAATTAGAATATCTATCTTTTTATTAATATATTTGTTAACATTATCGGCATTAATAATTACAACAGTATAATGTTGTATTAATTCATTAATTAATTCAATATCATTACTAATAACAAAAATACAATTCATTCAACATCCCCTAGTTATCAGTATTATCATTTTTTAAATTATTATTCTCCACATTATTTACTATATTTGAAGATATTTGTACTAGTTTTGCATCTGTATTTGGAATAAATGATATAGATACTAAAAATAAAATCATAACAATACTTGTTGCAATAACATATGATGTTATCTTATTTTTATTAAAGACAAAGAGCATAAAAAAACCTCCTATATTATGCAATTTAAGTATATGCATATTATAAGAGATTTATTCTTTATATATTTTAGTTTTTAATTAAAAATTATTTTTCAATTTTATAAAATATTTTTTTACCTTTCTTTAAAATAGCATAACCATTTTTAAAATTTTTACTATTTACTATATACCCCTCATCCATTATTTTTTCATTATTTATGCTAACTCCTCCTTGTTGAATTAATTTTCTTGCCTGACCTTTTGATGGTACAATATCTGCTAAAATTAGCAAATCTATTAAAGATTTTGTATCCTCTTGCATTTTTATTGTTGGCATATTTTCTAAATTTCCATTTCCTTCAAATAGAGCATTTGCTGCTTCTTGAGCTTTTATTGCTTCTTCTTCGCCATGAATTAGTTTTGTTATTTCAAATGCAGCAATTTTCTTTGCCTCATTTATTTTTTCATCCTTTAAATCTGAAAGTCTTTTTACTTCATCCATAGGTATATATGTAAGCATTCTTAATACATCATATACTTCACTATCTTGTATATTTCTCCAATATTGATAAAACTCGTAAGGAGTCGTTTTGTTTGCATCTAACCATAAGGCACCTTTAACTGTTTTACCCATTTTATTGCCCTCTGCATTTAAAAGTAATGGACAAGTTAAACAAAAACTACCATTTTTATGTATTTTCCTAATTAAGTCTACTCCTGCTAACATATTAGACCATTGGTCATCTCCACCAATTTCTACCATACAATTCTTTGTTTCAAATAAATGTAAAAAATCATAACTTTGCATCAACATATAATTTAATTCAAAAAAGGTAAGTCCCTTTTCCATACGTTGTTTAAAACATTCTGCAGATAGCATATGGTTAACATTAAAATATATTCCATATGTACGAATAAAATCCATATAATTTAAATCTAAAATCCAATCAGCATTATTAACAATAATGGCTGCATTATCTCCTTCAAATGATATGAATTTACTAACTTGTTTAATAATATTATCTACGTTTTTAGAAATATCCTCTTTAGATAGCATTTTTCTCATATCTGATTTTCCACTTGGGTCTCCAATAAATGCTGTACCTCCACCAATTAATATAATTGGTCTATGGCCACACTTTTGAAAATAAGACATCATCATTAAAGGTATAAAATGACCAATATGAATGCTATCTGCTGTTGGATCAATTCCTAAATATACAGATGTTTTTTTCTTTTCAACCATTTCTTTAAACTCTTCTTCAAAAGTAATTTGTTTAATTAAATCTCTTTCTTTTAATACATCATATATGTTTTTCAATTTCATTCTCCTTTAAATTGTAATAGTATTATTTTAATATATTTATATGTTTTTTTCAAGCATTACTCATATTATTCTTTTTTATACTTATAAGATTTTAATTATTTCATTTGTATTTTTAGTTTCAACTTTCGGTATATTTACTATTTCAAATTTAGATATTTTATCTCCAAATTTTATTTCTATAATATCTCCTATTTTTACTTCATAACTTGGTTTTACTACTCTTCCATTTACGCTTATTCTACCACTATCTGCCGCTTCATTTGCTACTGTTCTTCTTTTAATTACTCTTGCTATTTTTAAAAATTTATCTAAACGCATTTTTTTCTCCTCTTTTAAATTATAATATACTAATTTTATTTATATGAATTGATGTACCTTTATTTTTATTTTGCCATTTTTTGTTGTTCCTTCTAACATCCCTATTTCATATTTTCCTTTTCCTCTTATTGTTAAAATGTCACCTTCTTTAATCTGTTTTGTTCCTTTTTGAATATTTTCATAATTTAAAAATATTCTTCCTTCTTTTAGTAGTTCTTCGGCATTTTTTCTTGAAGTATTTAAAACTTCCGCAATTAGCACATCCATTCGTAAAGATGAAATACTTAAATTTAATTCTTTTTTTTTAATTTCTTTTTTTCTTATTTCTTTTATTGATATGATTTCTATATTAGATTTATTAAATCTTGTTAAAAAAGAAATATTTGTAACCAAAAATTTTTCTATATCTTCTAAAAAAAGTATATCTGCTCCATCTTCAAAAACAAGTATATCTCCAATTTTTTCTCTTTTTATTCCTAATTTAATGAGCCCTCCTAAATAATTATTATGATGATACTTACCATACATTTCTTTTGGTAAATTAATTCTCATACATTTTATTGGAAAATTTAATCTATTTTCTTTTATTAAATTACTTAGTTTTTCTGGATAAACAATTAATAATTTTCTTTCTGCATTTTCTATTCCTCCATAAAAAAAGATATTTTGTATTTTTTCTTGATATATTATTTTTTGTAATAAATTTTGTTGGTATAAATCTAAAAAATCTATATGCTCAATAGAGTTTTTTGTTTGTGTTAATTTTATTTTATCCAACATTTTAGATATTAATAATTTATCTTCTGATTTTGAATATTTACTTAAAATTAATTGTTTATCCATACTTTCCTCTTTTATTATTAATAGGGCATAGCTTGGTAAATTATTTTATAATTTATTGTTACCAACAATGCCCTAAAGCAAAAACAATATGATTAATATATTTTTATTTTTCAATTATCGTTCATTTATTTTGTAACAAATTTATGTGCAGTGTGTTTTTATATTTTATCTACTTGTTGAACCAAATCCACCTAGTCTTTCACCTTCTGCATTATCATTATCTGATACTAAATATTTTTGAAAAATAGCTTGTCCTATTGCTTCTCCTTTTTTTATCTCTATATCAACGTCTTTTATATTAAAATATGCAAACATAATATGTCCATCATTTTCTGGATTTCCATAATAATCTTTATCTATAATTCCAACACCATTTGCTAATACTAACCCTTTTTTCTTTGGATTAGAACTTCTGTTGCATATTAATAAATATTCATCATCTTGCATATATGCTTTTATTCCTGTCTTTACAAATGTTGGTGCTTGTCCTGGTTTAAATGCTGGTATAATACAATCTTCAGCAGCTTCTACATCATAACCAGCTGAATACTTTGTTTTTCTTACTGGTAAATTTATATTTTTATTTTCAAATCCTTTTGCTATTTCAAATCCTCTATTTTTTTTCATTTTTATACTCCCTTTCTATCTTTGATTATCTTTTTCAGATTTTACTAGTATACTGTTATATTTTTCTTCTATAAATTTTAGAAATTCTTCTTCTTCTTTTGTTACTGGTTTACTTCTTACTATTCTATTAATTCTAGAAAAAGTATTTTTGTAATTTTCTATAGCACTTTTTATATCTTCAACTCTTCCTTCTAAAACAGCTTGCTTTGCATTAACATATTTACATGGTGTTTTACTTTCATATATTAATGAAGGCTTTACAGGTGTTTCTCCTCTCTTATAAATTTCTAATATATCAACTAAATTAGAATTTTCTAATGTGTCTATAGTTTCTGGCATGTTTTTATAAGTTTCATAAAAATGATCAATTGTTACTAATCTTCCCCACCCCTTTGTACTTACTTGATATTCATATCTTTCTAATATTGATATTAGACAATTTAGTTCATTAACAGCCATACCTCTTACAATAACTTTATAATTACTCATTCTATTAGTAATTGTGTTTAATATTCTAGTATTTTTCCCAGTTCCTTCAAATATTACATTATATCCTTCTTCTAAAACTTTATTAAATAAATTACTAGTCCATGTATTACTTTCTTGATCAGTTATTTTTGTATAATATTCAGGATATAATTTTGCTATTTCTTCAACTTTTGGATGAAATGGTTTTAGTTCATCACTATTTATAATTACTACATTATTATCTATAAATTGTTCTGTTGAAAAACCATTTAAACCTGTTTTTCCTGAAGCAGGAGGTGCTATATTTATTATTGCTGTTGGTGATTTAACAGGATATTTATCATATAGCATTATATTTTCTATAATTTTTTCTATTTCTTTATGTTCTTCTTCAGACAATTTGTATTTCTTTTTTATATCTTCTAGACTTTCTTTCATTGCTCTACTCCTTTATTATTTTTAATTTCTGGTCCATATATATTAATAATTTTTTCTATTACATCTTTATTACCTAAATACATTTCTTTCCTTTCATTTAATAATTGCTTCATTTCACTACTTTCTACTGAATATCCTTTTTGTGATAATAAAGCTATTTTAAATGATATAATTTCCAATGCAACTTCTAGTTTTGTATTTTCACTTGTTTCCATTTTTATATTTCCTTTCAATAACTTATTTTTTTATATTTTATATTCAAAATAGTGTTATGTCAATATGTTTATTTTATAAATTACAATTTATCTAAAATTTCGTCACAAATATATTTTTTATTCATAAAATATATTAAATAATTATTGGAGGATACCAAAGAATGACTTTATATGAATTACCTTTAAATGAAGTTGGAATTGTAAAAGATATAAATTGCATTGGGAATATAAGAAGGAGATTATTAGATTTAGGCTTAATTAAAGGAACTCCTATTATTCCTATTCTAAAAAGCCCTTCTGGAGATCCTACAGCTTTTGAAATAAGAAAAACAATTATAGCTCTTCGTAAAGAAGATAGTAAACTCATAGATTTGAAATAATTTTTTAAAATTATATTTAAAAAATTTTATGAATATGTGGTTATAAGATATTTATCCAAGAAGGGAAAGCATCTATGATGTTTTCCTTTCACATTTTATTTATTATCTCATATAATATCTTATCAAATAGTATGAGGTGATTTTTTATGGGTCTTACATCTAGTTCAACAGGTAGCAATTTATTAAATAAAGAATTAATGAATATACAAAAAAAGTGTGATTTTACAGTTGCTTTTGCTGGAAACCCTAATGTTGGCAAAAGTACTATTTTTAATAGTTTAACTGGTATGCATCAACATACTGGTAATTGGCCAGGAAAAACGGTTAGTAATGCTAGTGGTATTTGTAATTATAATAATAGAGATTACTTATTAGTTGATATTCCTGGTACTTATTCTCTTATGTCTAACTCTCAAGAAGAGGAAATTGCAAGAGATTATATTTGCTTTGGTAAGCCAGATGCTACTGTTATTATTTTGGATGCTACATGTATAGAAAGAAATTTAAATTTAGTTTTTCAAACAATGGAAATAACTAAAAATATTATTGTTTGCGTTAATTTATTGGATGAAGCTAAAAAAAAGAAAATAGAAATTAATTTAGAAAAATTAGAGACATTACTTGGAGTTCCTGTTGTAGGAACAATTGCAAGAAAGAGAAGAACATTAAAGAATTTATTAAATGTTATTGAACAAGTTTGTACAAAAAAAAGACATTTAGAGCCTAATTGCATTACTTACTTACCAGCTATTGAAGATGCAATTCTATTACTAACTGGTGAAGTTAATAAAATAACACCTCAGGATTTTAAATATATTAATCGTTGGATATGTCTAAAATTATTAGATGATGACCAAAAGATTATTCAATCAATTGAAAAAGCTTTACATATTTCTTTACATTCAGATAAAATTATTCAAAAACAAAATGATGCTAGAAAAAATTTTACAAAAATAGATTTAGATTCTAATAATATTAAAGATGACATTGTTTCAAGTATTATGAAAAAATCAGAGGATGTAGCTAAACAAGTTTGTACATTTAAAAATAAAGAATACAATTTAAGAAATAAAAAAATAGATAAAATATTAACTTCTAAAAAATTTGGTATTCCAATTATGGTTGCTTTTTTAGGTATTATATTTTGGATTACAATTGTTGGAGCAAACTATCCTTCACAACTATTATCTAGTTTATTTAATATTTTACAAGAAAAATTATTAGCACTATTTTATTTTTTACGTGTTCCGACTTTTATTACAGAACTTTTAATTAATGGCATGTATAAAACATTAGCATGGGTTATTTCTGTTATGCTTCCACCAATGGCTATATTTTTTCCTTTGTTTACATTACTAGAAGACCTTGGTTACTTGCCTAGAATAGCATTTAATTTAGATAATTATTTTAAAAAAGCATGTACGAGCGGAAAGCAGGCTCTAACCATGTGCATGGGTTTTGGTTGTAATGCTTGTGGTGTAGTTGGAACAAGAATTATTGATTCTCCTCGTGAAAGATTAATTGCTATGCTTACTAATGCTTTTGTTCCATGCAATGGAAGATTTCCTTTATTAATTACTATATCAACTATTTTTATAGGTAGTTATTTTACTGGTATGACATCTTCTATTGTTTCTACTTTATGTGTTTTATTAGTTATTCTTATTGGAATTTTTTTAACTTTAATAATTTCTAAAATTTTATCTAAAACAGTATTAAAAGGGTTTCCTTCATCTTTTATTTTGGAATTACCCCCTTATAGAAAACCTCAAGTTGGCAAAGTCCTTGTAAGATCATTACTTGATAGAACATTGTTTGTACTTGGAAGAGCAATAAGTGTAGCTGCACCAGTTGGTATTGTTATTTGGTTATTCGCAAATATAACTATTGGTAATGTTTCAATTTTAACATATATTGCGAATTTTCTGGATCCTTTTGCTAAACTTATGGGAATTGATGGTTATATTTTATCTGCTTTTATTTTAGGAATTCCTGCTAATGAAATTGTACTTCCTATTATACTTATGTCATATCTTGCTACTGGTAGTTTGGTAGATATAGACAATACTTTTGCCATTGGAGAAATATTAAAACAAAATGGGTGGACATTACTTACTGGTATAAATGTAATGATATTTACACTTTTACATTTTCCATGCGGAACCACTTTGATAAGTATAAAAAAAGAAAGTGGAAGTTTAAAATGGACTCTATTTGCTTTTGTACTACCAACAATTTGTGGCATTATTTTATGTATGCTAACAACAGGAGTTTGGAATCTAATTATTTAAGCTAAAGAAAGAACATATAAAATTTATATGTTCTTTCTTTTTTACCTATCTTTTATGTTGTGGTAATCTATCATAATCATTTTCTATATCTTCTGTTATATCTTTTGGTGATTCCTTTGGGTTTCTATGTATTTCTCTTTGAAATCTTTCTATTAATTTATCTGTTCCTTCTCCTAGTTCATTTGCCCATTCTTTAAATGTTATCTCTTTTCCTGGGACTTTGTCGTTTTCTTTTATTTCATAATGTTCATGTAAATCATTTTCTTTATATTCATCAATATTTTCTACTCTATCGTTTTCACATTCAAATCTCTCATGTTCTTTTTGTTTGTCTATTGCTTTATTAGCTGCATATACTCCCTCATTATCTCTTTGCATACGCCTTACATCATCATCTGCTCTCCATGTGCTAGAAGTTTCTAATTCATATACCATTCCTTCATTACCTTTTCCTCTTGCTCTATCTTCAATTTTTATTTCTTTTCCTAAATTTTCATCATAACCTACTTTTATATATAAATTAGGTGTTTTTACAAGTTGGTAGCTACTTGTATTTTTTTCGTAATTTATTTTACCATCTATATTTGCAGTTAAATCTACTGCTGTTGAATTAATTCCTTCTTGTCTATCTTGTCTTATTATATCTTCTCCTAGTACCATAGATTCTCCATTTGCTTTAATTGCTATAAAAGAATCTATATTATTATGTCTCTTTTCTGAAGTTATATATTTATTTACTTGACTAGAACTAACAATTGCTATTTTTACATATTCTCCAGTTAATCCTAAAGCATTTCTTAAAGTAGTTCCTTTTATTCTTTGCTCAAGACTAGTTTCTTCTTTTCTAGTTAAGTTACTTGTATTTTCTATGTCTAATTCTTCTTCCTCTTTTTCTTTTAATCTTTGCTTTAAATCTAGTTCATCTACTTCTTCTATTTCTTGCTCCTCTTTTCCTGTTAATTCTGCATATTCTCTTACTTTTTCTTCTTCTAGTTCATTTAAACTATATTCTTCTGCGTTTTCACCTTTTTCTTGATTTTCTTTTGCTTTATTAATTATATCTTTTATTGGATCTATATCTTTATAGGTTCTTATTAGTTCACCTATGTCAACTTCTTGACCATCAAGATATATTTTATTTTCTATTTTATCACTTTGATAGTCATAAATTTCAACAATATACAACTCCATACTATCTATTTCTTTACTATCTCTTCTTTTTAATTTAACATTTCCATAATATTTTACATTTTGTACAACTTCATTTTGTCTATCTCCAGATTTTAATATGTCTTCGGTAGCTGTATTTTTAACATCTCTTAATTTTACTAATACTTCTTCTTTTTCTTTATTCATATTTACATTTATTCCTTTCTAAAAACTCATACCTAATTTGAAAAAAGAATTACTCTTCTACTAGGTACACAAATTCAAACATTATTAAATAAAACTTTTTTTTCACATTGGTTCGATTGTAAATAAAGTAAACAATCTTTCTAAACTATTTCTCCTATTAAATCATAGTCTTTCACATCTATAATTTTACACTTAATAAATTTATTTAATAATTTTTTATTATTACTATTTTTTATATAAATAACTCCATCCATTTCTGGTACATCCATTTGAGTTCTTCCTATTAAATATTTATTATCAAGAGTTTTTCCTTCAATTAATACTTCATATTGTTTTTCTATTTTTTGTTTTAAATTTTCCTCTGATATTTTTTGTTGTAATTTCATTATTTTATTATATCTTGATTTTTTAGTATTTCCATGAATTTGATTTAGCATTTTTTCTGCGGGAGTTCCATCTTCTTTTGAATACATAAATACACCTAATTTATCAAATTTTGTTTCTTTTACAAAATTATATAGCTTTATAAAATCTTCTTCTGTTTCTCCTGGAAATCCAACTATTAAAGATGTTCTTAAAATAATATCTGGTATTTCCTTACGTATTTTTTTTATTAGCTTTTTAATTCCCTCTTCATTACTATTTCTATTCATTCTTTTTAAAACAGAATTTGAAATATGTTGTAATGGAATATCAAAGTATTTACAAATTTTATCATTTTCTTTTACAATGTTTATCAGTTCATCTGTAATTGTTTCTGGATAAGCATATAAAAATCTAATCCATTTAATACCATTTACATTAGATATTTCTTGTAGTAATTCTGCTAATTTTGATTTTCCATATAAATCTATACCATACTTGGTTGTATCTTGTGCAATAACTATAATTTCTTCATAACCATTTTTAGCTAAATTATTTACCTCTTCTATAATATCTTCAAATCTTCTACTTACCAACGGTCCTCTAATGTAAGGAATTGCACAATATGTACATCTATTACTGCATCCTTCTGCAATTCTCAAATAAGCTGTTTTATTTCCTGTAGTGATAGTTTTATTAATATAGTTTTCTATACAATTAAAATCTTTTACATCTTTTTCATTTATATTTTTTATTAATTTATCTATTTTATCTTCAAATTGATTGTATTCTGAAAATTTAATGAAAAGATCAACTTCTGGTAATGATTTTTCTAATTCTTTTTTATATCTTTCTACCAAACACCCCATAACAATTAAATATTTACATTTTTTCTTTTTATATTCTGCCATTTCTATAATTGTATTTATTGCTTCTTCTTTTGCAGATTCAATAAATCCACAGGTATTTATAACAATAATATCTGCATTATTTGGATTATTTACTATGTTATATTTTTTATTTTTAAAAATTCCTATTGCTATTTCTGTGTCTACTAGATTTTTACTACACCCTAATGATATGAATCCTACATTCATTTTTATTTCCTCCAATGATATTTTAACATATTTTTTTGTATAATAAAATGTTTTTTTGTAAAATTGTAATTTGTAATATATCTTTTAATTGATAAATGATTGAATTATATAAAAACATGTGATATTATATAACAAATTATTTAAGAAATGAGGTAATAAAATGGATAAAACATTAATTTTTGGACATAAGAGTCCAGATACAGATTCAATTATGTCTGCTTTAGTGATGGCTAATTTAGAAAATTATTTAAGTAAAGATACAGCCGTTCCATGCAGATTAGGTGAAATTAATAAAGAAACAGCTTATGCTTTGAAATATTTTAAAGTACAAGCTCCAAAATATTTAGATAATGTTAGTAATGGAGATTCTGTTATTTTAGTAGATCATAATGAATTTTCTCAAAGTGTAAATGGAATTGAAACCGCAAAAATTTTAAAAGTTGTTGACCATCATAGAATATGTGGTTTTCAGACTTCTGAACCATTATTTTACATGTCAGAACCTGTTGGATGCACTTGTACTATTCTTTATGAATTATATAAAATGAATAATATAGAAATAAATCCTACAATTGCTGGTTTAATGTTAAGTGCTATTATTTCTGATACTTTACTTTTAAAATCTCCCACTACTACTATTAAGGATGAAAAAGCTTTAAAAGAATTAGAAAAAATTGCTGGAATAGATGTTAATAGCTATGGATTAGATATGTTGAAGGCCGGTACAAATTTAGATGAATATACTGCAGAACAATTAATTTCTTTAGATGCAAAAAATGTAGATATAAATGGTAATTCTGTAGTTATTGCTCAAGTTAATACGGTTAATATAGAGGATGTAATGAAAAATAAAGTAGCTTTAGAAAAAGCCATAAACAACACAATTACTGAGAAAAATTTGGACTTATTTATGTTCGTTATTACAGATATATTAAATAGTAATTCACAAACAATTGCTTTAGGTAGAAGGATAGATTTAGTTGAAAAAGCCTATAAAATAAAATTAGAAAATAATACAGCGTTTTTACCAGGTATTGTTTCTAGAAAAAAACAAATATTACCTATATTACAAGAAAATGTTTAAAATACAAAAAGAAATTATTGCAAAATAATGTTATAAAAATAAACACCTATTTTTGGTGATAAATATAGAGTATTGTACCATTTTATAGTATAATACTCTATATTTTTATTTTATATATTTATTTCATTTTAAGAATAAATTTTTTTACTTTTCTTTATTAAATTGCAATAATTTTGCATTATATAAGTTATGTTGTGTATTATTAAATTTAACAAATTTTTTAAATTCAGCATAGTGTTTTTCAACTACATCCTTTATAATTTCTATACTCTCTTTGTTAAATTCTGCTAATTCTTCTACGTTTGTTAATCTTCCTTCTACATTTGCTAGCCTATCTTCTACATTTGTTAATCTGTCCTCAATATTTACCAGTCTTTTTTTTACTTCTGATAGCTCTCCTTTCATTTCTCTCATTTCCATTAAAATTGATTTCAAAATTTCTTGTTCCATATTAGAACCTCCTTAGATTAAAATTTAAAGTTAGAATTAAATATTTTTATTATTAATTTAAATAATTAATAATGATATAAATTAAAACTTTCATAAAAGTATAATTTATAATTGTTATATTGTCAATACATTTTATGATAAAATTTTTCGACAAATTATTCTATTTTATTATATAAAATACTATGATTGCTATTAACTTTTTAATTTCCTTTTTATAATTGCATACAAAATTAGCAAACATAAAAGCAAAATTATTATACTGACATTTTAAATTTCTTACATTTTACGTCTTTATTCACATTCATAATTTGTGTACAATTTTATTTATACAAAAATAAATAGCGCTTAATGAACTAAATCCACTCTTTGTGGTATAGTTCAAAGCGCCATTTTATAATAGAAAATTTCTTCAAAATTCATATTATATGGGTATATATTAATTTTCAACTGGATATACACTAACTTGTTTTTTATCTTTACCCAATCTTTCAAATTTAACTTTTCCGTCTACTAATGCATATAAAGTATCATCACTACCTTTTCCAACATTAGTACCTGGATGTGTTTTTGTTCCTCTTTGTCTTATTAATATATTTCCTGCAAGAACGAATTGACCATCTGCTCTTTTTACACCAAGACGTTTAGACTCACTGTCTCTTCCGTTCTTAACACTACTTTGCCCTTTTTTATGTGCCATTTTCAGTCACTCCTTTCGATATTCAACAGTTTTTATATCTTTCTCTTATTAATTCTTATTATGCTTCTACTTTTTTTTCTGTACTTGTTTTCTTACTAGTTGTTTTTCTTGTAGTTGTTTTAGCAGCTGTTTCAGTTGTTTTTTCAGCTACTTCTTTTTTTTCTGTTGGAGTTTTAATAGCAGTTATTTCTACTTTTGTGTATGGTTGTCTATGTCCTTGTTTTCTTTTATAGTTCTTTTTAGGTTTATATTTGAAAACAATAATTTTTTTACCTTTACCATTAGCAACTACTTTTCCTTCAACTTTAATACCTTTTACATAAGGAGTTCCTACTTCTATTTTTCCTTCATTAGATAATAAAACAACTTTATCAAAAGTTACTTTTTTACCTTCTTCAATATTTAATTTTTCGAAAAAAACTATATCTCCTTTTGTCACTTTGTATTGTTTTCCACATGCTTCGATTACTGCGTACATTACGAAAGCACCTCCCTTATTTGTATACTCGCTAACCTTAAATTTTAGGTATCTAATTTAACTAGACTTTATTACCTTGAATTATGCGGTTACAGTTTGTTATTATAACACAAAAAGTTCATATATGTCAACTATTTGATTAAAAGTTTTTATAAAAACATTTTTTGTTATTAAAATATTACATTGTAACTATGAACAGAAAATAAAATGACAAGTAGCCTATTTAACTTGTCATTTTTATAATATGCAATTATAATTTAAAAAATATTTTATCTTCTCCATACTCTTCTTCTACAACATCCACATGAGCCATTATTATTGGTATTATTATTGTTTGCTATATTATCATCTTCATTATCTTCGGCAACTCCTAATTCATCTTCCTCTGATTGCCTCATTATAAAAAAACAAATCCATTTTGTAATAAATGCTGTTATATATGCAAGTATTGTATAAATAATAGCATTTAATAAAAAGTCTGATGTAAAAGCTGTATATGTTACAATTAAATAAATAGCAAATATAAAAATAGCTACTAAAATTGGAGAACGCAATAATTTTTGCAAAACAATTGCTATTAAAATAGTTGCAATTGGAAATACAACAAAAAATAAAATATCCATACTCTATCTCCCTTTCTTTTTTATATAATATGAATACTTTTAATTTTTGTTGCATTATAAAAAAAAATTTTCTATTATTTTATATTTTATAGTAAATTTGAAATTTTTAAATAATTACTATTTTCTGATTTTGTAAATATTACATTAGAATCAAAAGAAATAACTGGTCGAACACCATTATAATTATTGTTACTAAAATTCACCATACCATCATAGCCTACATAAGTTAAACAATTTACGTCACCAGGGTATGGAGATGAAAACCAATAATAGCCATCATTATATGTTTTATCAGCCATATTTTCAACATTTTTTAAATTTTGTAATACAAATAATCCGTCTGCTCCTGTTGGATCTATTATATTATTTGTACTATCTATATCATTTTGTCTTCCTATTGCTTTATTTACTTCTGGTAAAGTTAGCAACATTACACTTGTTGCTCCATCTGCTAAAAATATATTTTTTGCTTCGGTTTCATTTCCATTATTTACACCATAAGTTATACTTTTATTTGTTATTGATGTATACCATCCTTTATTATAAATTGTATTGCCATTAGAATCTTTTTCATCTAAATCGTATCTACATTTTATATTTCTAAAATTATAATACATTCCTGCTGCTGCTTTCAATGCGATGTAATCATTATTACTTTCTGAATAGAAATTATAATTATTTCCTAAAATTTCTCTAAATTTACTTAAATTTGTTTCATCTTTTACCCACCATTCATCATTTGGTTGATTGTAATTATAATATAGTTTTGCTGGTATTCCAGTACTTATTAATTTTACATTTGAGTAAGTTCCATTTTTGTTTTTTGTATAATCTAATAACCTCCAGCCATTTGTGATTGTAAAATCTTTATTTATATACATATCTGTATATGCAACATTATATTCTACAAAATCTCCTACTTTAGTATCTATATTTTTTATTACTAATTCATTTTCAGATTTGTTTCCTGCATTATCTGTTGTAATAGCTTTTACTGTATATTCATCTCCAGAATCAATCTTTATTACTGTTCTTTCTGTGATTTTTTTTGTTTGGGTGTTTTTTGTTCCAACACTATTAACTGTTATAAGAGTATATTCTGTTTGTGCAACACCAGACCAGCTGTCTTTTCCTGGTATAATTTCTACTTCTGTAAAACTTGCATTTTCTTTTGATATAATATTAATTTCTGGTTTTGTTGGAGGTAACGTATCCACATTTAATTCACTTTTTATATCTTTTGTATGGTATATTATTCCGTCTATATTTTCTACCCCTTTAACATAATAAACCATATGTGTTTTTTCATTTATAATGTAAACATCATTTGAAGAGTTTGGATTTTCATAACCTTCTTTTCCAAAATTCAAGCTGATATTTCCTATAGCAAGTAAATCTATTATTTGATAATTCTCGTTATCATTTTTATTTTTTTCAAAGTCTATATTTGAAAATGTATATTTAATAGCATTATTACTACTATCTTTTAATACTGGTAATCCTCCATATTGAACATAATAATTATTTATTTTATCATTTAATAGCTCTATATCATTATTCATTTTTTGAACATTGTTTACTTTAAATCTATCCATAGATGTATATACAGTAGTTCCAGTAATTATTAAAATTATTACTATTGTAACAATTAGAGATATTAAAGTTATACCGCTTTGTTTTTTCATTTGTATTCTCCTTTTATAAAATACATATATGGGATAAGTAAATATTCCCTATTTGTATTTTATATATATTTTCTTTCTTTGTCAATTACTTTATATATTTTATTGTATGTATTATATTTTTTATTTTCATTTATAATTAAAGACCAAACTACAATTAATGCTAATAATATTGCTATATTTTTATAATAGTAAATAGCAATACTAGAAAAAACTGTTACGATTAATACAAATAAATTTGAGACTTTATTTGTATAACTGGCTGCTTTTTTATTTCCTAGGAATAATTTAAATAAATTTTTGATAATTCTGGCACCATCTAATGGATAAATGGGAATAAGATTAAATAATAAAATAATTAAATTTGCATCTATTATACTTTTATTCATATGCAATAAATTTGTTAAAACAATTATTATTACATTTGTTAGTGGTCCGGCTACACTAATTAAAAGTTTTTTCAAAGTTATTATATTTGACTTAAGTATTTTTTTATTATAATCATAAATTTTTGTTTTGAATTTTATTGAAAATCCTAAAGGCATAATTTTAAAACTGTCTGTTGAAAATCCAAGTAAAATTCCACATAATAGGTGTCCTAATTCATGTATAAAAGCAAATATCATCATTAAACTGTATATTTCTATTTGGTGTGTTATAGCAAAAATAATTATAAATAGAAATATATTTAGGTTTATTTTTATATTCATTTTAAAATTCATTCCTTTCTATATTTTCTTATTAAAATTGTATTATCATACTTGGATTAATATATCTATTAGACAACCTAATTTCAAAATGAAGATGTGGACCAGTAGAATTTCCTGTTGAACCCACTGTTGCAATTACATCTCCAGACTTCACTTTGTCTCCCTTATTAACCTTTATTTTTTTACAATGAGCATATACTGTTAATAAATTATCTTGTTTTATTTTTATATAATTTCCATATTCACTATTCTTATCTGCTTCTTCAACTTGTCCATTTGTTGCAGCTTGAATGTTTGTCCCCTCATTTGCCGCTATATCTATTCCTTTATGATCTGACGACATAACAGAGGATGTTACTTCTCTTTGTCCAAATCCTGATGTAATTATTCCATTTACTGGTTTTATAAATGAATATTTTTCTTTTATCTCTTTTGCATCTTCTTCCATTTGAGTTATATTTATTTCTGGTTCTTTATTTTCTGCATTAATTGAATTATCTTTTTCTTCAATTATATTATTTGTTAATTCATTATTATTTTCTGCTTGACTATTATCTTCTTCTTGTTTCCATCTATCCATTAAATTTCGAACATAATTCAAACTATCATTGTATAAACTATTAAAATTAATATCGTAGTTTAAAATAGCAGATGTTTGTTTTATAATATCGTTAGAAAAAATATAATTTGAAGTAGTTATTAAATAAAATATAGTATAAATTAGTAAACAAATAATTATTTGTAATATCATTCTTTTAAATAATTTAAAATCTTTTTTATTATTAATATTCATTCTTTCTATTCTTGTATTTGAATAATTTTTATTTCTTCTTTGAGAAATTTCTATTGCTCTTTGTATTTTTTCTTCATCTGACATTAATTTTTCCAACATAAAACACCTCGTCCCCTGTTTTTATAGTTTATAAACTATATGCCTGGACGAGGTGTTTTATGATAAAATAATATAACCTTATTGATATTATAATATAATACTTATTAAAATTCCTATTGAACCAACAATACCTAATGCTATACTTAAAATTTTTAATCTTTCATATTTTTCTTTATAATCAAAATGATAGTAGTCTTCCTCTCTATTTTTTAAGTAATTCTCTATAATATTTTCAGCCTCTTTTATAATATAACTTTCTGATTTAGGATTTTTCTCCATATATACTCCTCCAACTTTTTATATAAAGAATTTACCCATTTTTTGTTATTTTATACTTATAAAGCTCTTAATATTTGTGTAGAAATATTATTTGATAATTTTTCTATAACATCTTTTGATATATTATTTAGAATATTATAATTTTTTATATTGTTTTTATTATTTTCTCCTACAATACCCTTAATTGATAAATTTCCTATTATTGTATAATTTTTATTTAAAGCACTTCCTATTACCATATTATTTTTATTAATTATAATATTCCCAATAAAATTTTTATGTGATAATGCTGAGTCGATTACAATTATATATGGATTTTTAATTTTACTATAAATTGTATTTAAAACTATATTAATGTTTTTATAGTTAACATTTTGTTTTAAATTTCCAAAAATAAATATGTCTTTTTTTTCTAATATACTAGATAGTTTTTCTCCAACCATTGGTCCTAATGAATCTCCAATACATTTTGTAGTTCCTATACATAAAAAAACTTTTCCTTCTTTTCTATATAATTCTTGTTTTAATAGACTTGTCAATAAATTCACTTCCTAATGTATTCTTACTTTTATTTTATATAAAAATATTTATTTTATTCTTACTTTGTATTGCTATTTTTTTACAATTAATATAAAATAATAATTAATTGGAGGTTTGTATGAAAACTAAATCAAGAGAAAAATTGTATAACGCAGAAAAGGTAAATAACTTTAAAGAATTAATAAATCGTTCTACAAGATTGTATCCAAATCATATTGCTTTTAAATATAAATTAAATCCTAATGATACAAATGTAATAAATGTTACATACTCTCAATTTAAAGATGATATTTATAGCTTAGGTACTGCTTTATATAGTTTAGGTTTAAAAGATAAAAGAATTATTGTTATATCTTCTAATAGATATGAATGGTGTGTTAGTTACTTAGCAGTTACTACTGGTAATATGGTAGTAGTTCCATTGGACAAATCATTACCAGAAAATGAATTAATTGACTCTGTTATAAGAAGTGAAGCTGATGCCGTTATTTTTGATAAAAACTATATTAATACCTTTAATAAAATTAATAACGATAATAATAGTAATTTAAAAACATATATATGTATGGATTTAGAAGAAAATATTAATAATATATTATCTTTTAAAATGCTTATTTTAAAAGGGAAAAAATTAATCTCAGAAGGAGATACTTCTCATATAAATTCTACTATAGATAATAATAAAATGTCTGTTATGCTATTTACTTCTGGTACAACATCTATTTCTAAAATTGTAATGCTTTCACATAATAATATATGTTCAAATATTTATTCTTTAGGTTGTATGGCAAAAGTTACAGATAAAGATACTTTTCTTTCATTTTTACCTTTGCACCATACCTATGAATCTACTACAACATTTCTATATGGTTTATATTGTGGTATTACAATTGCCTTTTGTGATGGTATAAAATATATTGTTAATAATTTAAAGGAATATAAAATAACAGGCTTTGTATGTGTACCTTTACTTTTAGAAACAATATATAAAAAAATTTTACAGGGTATAGAGAAAAAAGGAAAATTGAAACTTTTTAATAATATGACTAAAATTTCTAATTTTCTTCTAAAGATTGGAATAGATATAAGACGAATTTTATTTAAATCTGTTTTACAAGAGTTGGGAGGACATTTAAGAGTTATTGTATATGGTGCAGCTCCCATTGATAAAAACACAGTAATAGGATTAAGTAATATTGGAATTAATATGCTTAATGGTTATGGTTTAACAGAAACCTCTCCTGTATTGTCTGCCGAAAATGATAAATATAAAAGGGTTGGTTCAGTAGCTTTCCCAATGCCAGGTATGCAAATAAAAATTGATAATCCAGATGAAAATGGTGTTGGTGAAATATGTGCAAAAGGTCCATGTGTAATGCTTGGTTATTATAAAAATGAAGAAGCAACCAAAAAAGTATTAATTGATGGATGGTTTTATACAGGCGATTTAGGATATTATGACAAAGATGGATATTTATTTATTGCAGGAAGGAAAAAAAATGTAATTGTATTAAAAAATGGAAAAAATGTATTTCCAGAGGAATTAGAAATATTAATTTCTAAGCTACCTTACGTAGCTGAAAATATTGTTTATGAGAGACCTAAAGATTTAAATACTATTATTGCTACAAAAATTGTTTATAAAAAAGATGTTTTAAAAGAAATGTTTCCTGATGTTTCAGAAAATGAATATCAAGATATAATTTGGAAAGATATAAAAAAGATAAATCAAACTCTTCCAAAATACAAATATATTAAACATTTAATTATAACAGAAGAACCAATGATAAAAACAACAACCCAAAAAATAAAAAGACATGAAGAAATAAAAAAAATACTATCAAGTTAATATGTTTATTTTTTTATAAAATGTTCACAATTTATTCACAAATATATTGTATTATAAAAATAATTTAGGTTATATTAATTATATTTTACAAACTAATATTGCCTTAAAAGAAAGGAATGATTATATATTATGGAAAATAATTCAAATGAAACAATTTATACTGCTGTATCTTCTGAAAAGAAGAAAAAAAATCCTACTTTTTTTAAAAGTGTAATAATGCCATTCTTTTGTAGTGGTTTAGCAACTTTATTAGTAATTGGTGTATGTTTTGGTGTTCCAAATATTAGAAATAAAATTTTAAATACAAATTCTAGTAATATATCAATAACTCCAGGTCCAGTATCTACTTCTATATCTACTACTGACTATTCTAACACTTCAATTAGTGTAGCAAATAAAATATTACCTTCTATTGTAGGAATATCTGTTGAATATACAGTTAATTCTTTTTTCGGTCAAACTTCTACTGCACAGGCTTCTGGATCTGGTATTATTATTAGTGAAGATGGTTATATTTTAACAAACAATCATGTTATTAACAATACATCTAATAACTCTTATTATCAAATTACAGAAGCAAATAACTTAAAAGTTACTTTATACAATGATTCAACAAAATATGATGCTAAAGTAGTTGGTAGCGATTCTCAAACAGATTTAGCAGTTATTAAAATTGAAAAAACAGGATTAACTGCTGCTGAATTAGGTGATTCTAGTGCTTTACAAGTAGGTGAATTTGTAATGGCTGTTGGAAATCCTTTAGGATTACAAAGTAGTATTTCTGTAGGAATAGTTAGTGCTAAAGATAGAGAAATAAAAGATTCAGAGACTGGTACAAAATATAATGTTATTCAAACAGATGCTGCTATTAATTCAGGAAACAGTGGAGGAGCATTAGTAAATGCTGATGGAAAAGTAATAGGAATAAACACTTTGAAGCTTTCTGGAACTGGAATTGAAGGAATTGGTTTTGCTATTCCAATAGATTCGACAGTTAATGTTTATAAAGAATTAATTAGTAATGGAAAGGTTTCTAGACCTTATATTGGTATTACAGGAATAGATTTAGATGCAGATATAGCAAAGAAAAATAATCTTGTAGAAGGGGTTTATATTAAATCTGTAGATTCATTTTCATCAGCAGAAAAAGCTGGTTTAAAAGCTGGAGACGTAATTATAGAAGCTAATGGTACAGCTATTAAGACAATGGATGAACTAAATACTATAAAGAATAAACATTCAGTTGGTGATAAACTTACATTGAAAATTAATAGAGATGGTAAAGAGCAAGAAATAAATTTAACTTTACAAGAAGAATAATTAAAACTAATGTGGATAATAGCTATTTCATTATAAATTCTTTATTTGTTCACACAAAATCCATATTAAATTGTTATATTATGTTCTATAGTAAAGAAGATTAAAAACAAATATCTTTTTACTAATGTAACATCCCCTTTTATGGTAAAAACTAGAGCCTGCATGCTCTAGTTTTTACTATAAGTTTCATTCTTATTGTATTGACTAATTACTTATTTTGATGTATTATTATATTTATACTACAAGTAAAGGAGAGACAAATTATGTTATGTGCAAATTGCAAAAAGAATCCTGCTACAATTTTTATTAATGAACCAACAAAGGAGGATAAAAATCATTTAGTAGGATACTGTTATAATTGTGCAAAAGAAAAAGGAATTTCAGTTGAAAATAATGCAAATAATATTAATAATATTAATTTTGATCGTGTAGCATCACAATTTGGGGTTATTTTTAAAGACTTATCTAATAGCCTACAAAACGAAAATATAAATTTTGAAGAAATATCTGATGTAAATGGCGTTCCTATAGGTTCTATTTTTGGAGCAATGTTTAATCCAGAAATTAATTCAGAAAATACAAACAATCAAAGTTCTCACTCAAATGGTAATAAAAGAGTAAAAGTTGAAAAAAGACCTAGAGAAAAAAAGAGAAGAATTTTGGATATGTATGGAACAAATTTAACTGTAAAAGCAAAAAATAATCAAATTGATGCTGTTATTGGTAGAGACCAAGAAATTAACAGAGTTATACAAATATTAAATAGACGTACAAAAAATAATCCATGTTTAATTGGTGAACCTGGTGTTGGTAAAACAGCAATTGCTCAGGGCTTAGCTATTAAAATAGCTTCTGGTAATGTTCCAGCTAAATTAATGAATAAAGAAGTATATTTATTAGATATGACTGGTATTGTTGCTGGCACACAATTTAGAGGACAATTTGAAGGTAGAATGAAAGCAATAATAGATGAATGTAAATCTTTAGGTAATATTATATTAGTTATTGATGAAATTCATAATATTATAGGCGCTGGTGATTCTGAGAATTCTATGAGTGCAGCAAATATTTTAAAACCATCTTTGGCAAATGGAGAAATTCAATTAATTGGTACAACTACTATTAGAGAATATAGAAAATATATTGAAAAAGATTCTGCATTAGAAAGAAGATTTCAAAGTGTTCTAGTTGAAGAACCTAATATTGATGACTCAACATCTATATTAGAGGGTATAAAAAAATATTATGAAGATTATCATAAAGTTAAAATTTCTAATGATGTTATAAGAAAAACTGTTATAATGTCTGAAAAGTACATTCATGACCGTTTTTTGCCAGATAAAGCAATAGATATTTTAGATGAAGCATGTTCTAGAAAAAATTTAGATAATAAAGATTTATTTAAATTAGAAGTTTTGAAAAATGAGTTAGCTATTATTCAAGCAAAAAAAGAAGAAGCTGCTCAAGCAGACTCTACGGAAGACTATCAAAAAGCTGCAGATTTAAAAACACAAGAATGTAAATTAATTGAAGATATTGATAGATTAAATAAAAAAATTAAACTTCCTAACATTTCTGAACAAGATATTGCTCAAGTAATCGAAAATTGGACAAAAATACCTGTTAAAAAAATTACAGAGGCTGAAACAGAAAAATTACTTAATTTAGAAAATAACTTACATAAAAAAATAATAGGTCAAAATAAAGCAGTTGAAGCTGTTAGCCGTGCTATTAGGAGAAATAGAGCTGGTTTACAATCTACAAAAAGGCCACCATCTTTTATTTTTGTAGGTCCAACTGGTGTTGGTAAAACACAACTTGCAAAATGTTTGGCTTATGAAATGTTTGGTAGCGAAGATTCAATGATTAGAATAGATATGTCAGAATATATGGAAAAACACTCAACTTCTAAGTTGATTGGTTCACCACCAGGTTATGTTGGATATGATGATGCTGGTCAACTTACAGAAAAAGTTAAAAGAAAACCATATTCAATTATACTATTAGACGAAATAGAAAAGGCTCATCCAGATGTATTTAACATACTCTTACAAATATTAGATGATGGTAAACTTACAGACTCCCAAGGAAATTCGGTAAGTTTTGAGAATACAATTATTATTATGACATCTAATGCAGGTTCAAATTTAAATACAAATTCTATTGGTTTTGGAAATACATCAACTATTGATTCTAGTAAAATATTAGATACATTAAAAGAAACCTTTAGACCAGAATTCTTAAATAGAGTGGATGAGATTGTAATTTTTGATAGTTTAAATAAAGAACAATTATTACAAATTATAGATTTAATGTTAGAAGATACAAAAAAATCATTATTAGATAGAAATATTAATATGAATATTACAACAGACGCAAAATTATTGTTATTAGACAAAGGAACAGATTTAAAATATGGTGCAAGACCATTAAGAAGAGCTATTCAAAAATACATAGAAGATGAATTATCAGAAAGAATATTAAGAAATCAAATAGAAAATGGGCAAACAGTTAGAATTTCTTCAAAAAATGGAAATTTTGAATTTAAAGTAGTTGAATAAATAAACGGAGGATTAAAATGATAAAACAAATTCCAAATGTACTTACTATTTTAAGATTTTTTATAATACCTTTTATAATATACTATTTAATACAAGATAATTATATTGTATCGTTTATTTTATTAACTTTTTCTGGGTTAACCGATGTACTAGATGGAGCTATTGCTAGAAAGTTTAATTTTATTACTAATTTTGGAAAACTTATTGATCCTTTAGCAGATAAAGTTACACAATTATCAATACTTTGTACATTAGTTTTTAAAAATATTATTCCATTTTGGATTGTTGCAATTACATTCTTAAAAGAAGCTTTTATGGTATCAGGTGCATCTTTTCTATATGGAAGAGATCTTGTAGTATCTAGTAAATGGTATGGAAAAGCATCAACAGTTTTATTTTATTTGGCTATTACTATTTCTTTAATTATAAGACAATTTAATTTAGATTTCTCTTTTGATATTATTTTATATTATTTAGCATTATTAATGACTATTTTTTCATTAATAATGTATTTTAGAGAATTTTATATAAAGGGATATTTTAAAAAAGAAAATTTAAAATTAAACGAAGAAGTTGAAAATAAATTGTAAGTTGTATTTATATTTTTGTGTGTTAAATTCAAATACAATGCAAAATTTTCGTTCGTCGTTCGGGGCGAGCAAACTTCGCATAATTTCTAAAACTTATTTTCGGCACCCTTCCACGAGCGCGTGAACTCTTTCCAAAAATAAGTTTAAGAAATTCTATGCTCGCTTACTCTACATTCGCTCCTCACTTAAATTTTCATTGTATTTGAATTTTTTTAAGTACATCAATATAAATTAATAGAGTAGCGCGAGGTGATTTCAATTTAAATTTTCGAGCAAGTTACGGGTGGGGACCGACAAATTATAGGGTGTTATAAAATTTATGTAATAAATTTTATATACAGCCTATTATGCAGTTGGGGCGTTGCGATTAAAATTTAAATAAATCACCGGGAGCAAATGGAAATAGGACGGTTCTCTTTTCCAAAAATATAAATGTTATTATTTGGGATAAATCAAATGTAAGTTATTTATCTGCTATAAAAAAGATTTCAGACTGTTTTGAGACTTTTTTGAAAAATTACGCCCGACAGCCCTTTGAGGCGGGGGAATACCCATTAGCTTGGAGGGCTTAATTTTGAAAAAAATATGCTCAAAAATAGTCTGAAAAATCATAAGATTATTTTTATAAATTATAATTTGACATTTTTCTACATTTATCATAATATATTAATATTAAATAAGTTGGAGGTATATTATGTTAAAAGAATTTAAAGAATTTGCACTAAAAGGAAATATTATGGATTTAGCAATAGGTGTTATTATTGGTGGTGCTTTTCAAAGTATTGTTAATTCATTAGTAAATGATATTATTATGCCATTAATTAATATTTTTACTGGTAAAGTAGACTTTTCTGATTTAATGTTTACTATTGGAAATTCATCAATTAAATATGGTACATTTATTTCAGCTGTTATTAATTTTTTAATTGTTGCTTTTTCACTATTTATTGTAATACGCTATATTAATAGATTAAATAGAAAAATAGAAGAAGCAAAAAAACAAGAAACATTATCTAAATTAGCTATTAAGAGAAAAATAATAAATAAAAAATCTGAAGATGTAGAAGAAGTTTTTGAAGAACCATCAACTAAATTATGCCCATATTGTTTAAGTGAAATACCTTATCATGCTACAAGATGTGGACATTGTACATCTAAATTAAAAGAAGAAAAATAAACTTATTTTATATTTTAATTTTATGATTAATTATCATATAGATTATTAGAAATTTTTAAATATTAAAAAATAAAAAATCGCATAACTGCGATTTTTTATTTCATTGCATTTAATTTTTTTGCTAAATTAGATTTTTTTCTAGCTGCTGTGTTTTTTACAATAACACCTTTTGTGCAAGCTT
>CANQZV010000012.1 GCA_947628425.1 uncultured Clostridia bacterium
TATAAATAATAATATCTATATTTTACCAATTATACTTATATTTATTAAATTATTTTTGCAAAAAACCGAAACTTAAAATTTTTATTTATATTCATTATAAATATTAAAATGTCTTTTAAACATTTTAATATTAAAATATTTTTTAAAAATATGAAATATAAATTACAAAAAAACGTAAAAAATGAAATTAGAAAATTTTTTAAGAGTAGGTATTTAAAAATATTGGAATTTCTATATATTCAAATTATGAGATTAAAATTATGTAAAATATATATATTAACATTATAAGATATGATATAAATTAAAAAAAGATTTTATTATATTATTATTAAAACAATGCAAATACTCTATAAAGAAAAAATATTACTCTTATTCAATTTAATATTCTAAAAATTAGAAAATATATTAGAAAAATTTCTTTTTTAAAAAAAATCATTGTTTCACTAAAAAATAATAATTACATTGAAAATAAATTTTTAAATTAGATTTTAAAAAGTTATATGAGACCAAAAATACATAAAAATTGTTTTAAAAAATGTTTAAAAGTATAACATTTTATGGTTCAGAACAATAAATTGTATCAAAATTGAAATTTGTATTGAATCTTTAAGTAGAATTCTAAGTAATATAATTATTAATATTATTTAAATAGATATGTTCATTCTTCAAATAATATGCAAAAAAAATTTTTAGCTAAGTAATTTTTTATCTATTAATTATATTTTAAAATGTTTCGATTTTAAAATATATCTAAATTTTTTAATATACATGCTTATTTTTTCAATAATTTCATTTCTTTTACCTATATTTATATTATCTTAAATGCAGGTAAACTTTATGCTACATTTTCTATAACTATATTTATCATTTCATACGCTCCCAATTTTTATAATGTTTTACTTTTAAATTTTGAATAATACTACTGCTTACTCTTTCTTTTTTTATTAATAATATTTCTTAACATAGATATATAATATTTTAATTCATCACTTTTAAAGAAAAATATTAAATGTATTATATTAGGTACAATTAATACTATACCTAAATTTATAATTATTTGAATTATAGTGTTATGAACTATAATATTTGATACTATAATATATGTAATTATGATTGATATTATTGCAGTAACAACATATGGTATATAGTCTTCTATATATTGCAAATATGTTCTTTTAAATATAGGTTTGTATACAAAAATAGGATAACTATAAAAAAATACAACACCTGTGCTTATAATAGTTCCTATAAAGACACCTGTTAATCCAAATAGTTTAACAAGAATAATAGAAGCTATAATATTAACTAAAGATTCTATTATTGGTACATATCTATCTTCATAAAATATTCCTGCTGCCTCTTTAAAAGTATTACTAGTTTTTCTCATTCCCTGCATATAAAAATTAATTATCAATACTACTAATACTGCAAAGGGTAAAATAAACTGTTTTCCGATCCATAATTTTATGAAAGGCTCTATTATACATAAAATTCCTGCTGAAGAAAAAGCAAAAATCCAAGAATCTAAAAATAACATATTCTTATATATATTATAAGATTTTTTTTCATTACCATCTATTAATAAATTTCCTACACTAGCAGTAATAGAACTAAATACTTGTGAAATCATATTACTTAAAGTTTGTATAATTAAATTATAATTAGAATATAAACCTACCGTCCTTACGCCAATGAAAGTAGAAATTATAATATTGTCTGAACCAAACACTATAAATGATGATACTTTATGGTATATCAATCCTTTTACCTTTATAAAAATACCTTTTTTAGTTTCTTTTTCTATTGGCTTTATATTCTTTTCTTGTATATACGAATACATTTTATTAGATATTACCGTAATTACAATGTTTTCTATAAATCTACATACTATTTTTATCCATAAATAAAAAATAAAATTATGGGTTAATTTTAAAATTATCATTTGAGTTATATTCAAAATTAGTAAATAACCTATATGTATTAAATTAATTATATACATTTTTTGATTAGCATATAAAATTGATCGTTTATATGTTAATAAATAAGACGCAACAATATCAATTAAAAATAATATATATATATATACTATATTTTCATTAATATTTGCTTGACCTATAATATATCGCAAAAAAGGAATAATACATAATCCAATAATCGTAATCAATGACGCAATAACTCTATAGCTTGTTTTATAAAAAAGCATTAAAGACTTTACTTTTTCTTTATTTCCATCTGCTATTGGTTCATATAAATTATATATGATAGCGGAACCTAATCCTAACTCAACAATTCCAAGCATAGAAAGAATATTAGTAAATAGTCCATTTATTCCTAAATATTCTGTTCCTAATGTTTGTATAAATACTTTTTGAGCTATAAACCCTATTAATATAGTTATTAAATTCATTATTGCTGCTACTATTGCATTTTTTATTGAATTGGTTGAACGCATTTTGTTATCCTTCCTATATATTTAAAAAATCGTTTAATTTTTTTAAAGTAAAAAACATTAACTTTTTTAAATGGTTTCATTCTTTTTTTGAGCATACAATGTAGTCCTTAATTTTAAATATAATAAGTATAATAATTATTCCTGTAATAACTCCTAATGAATCTATGTACATATCTCGTATTTCTCCACTTCTTCCTAATATAAATAATTGATGTATTTCATCTGTTACTGCATAAGTTGTTCCTATTAACCAACTAATTATTATTTTTTTATTTATTTTCATTTTATATAAATTAATATGCAATAATATAAGTATTCCACCTAGAGTATAAAGTGAATAATGTGCTAGTTTTCTTATTACTTTATCTGCATTTTCCAAAAATTGTTCTGAACTTTCTTTTGACATATTATCGGTAATATGAAAACATTTAATTATTTTTTCAGTTATTCCTTCACTTAATTTACCAGAACTATTACTTGTTTGATTTGATAAACAAAACACCGATATCATCCATATTAATATAAAAATTAATGTTATTATTTTTTTAAATTTCATTTTTGATATTCCTTTTGAGTATTTGGTAAATTCAATATATTTAAATATATTTATTAAACAATGTCTTGGACGAAGAGTCACTAAATAGTATTTTTTTATCTTCTTTATGTATTAATTGAACAAAGTATATTATATATATTTATTTTTTCTGTTTTTTGTAAGCCTTCTTCTTGCATTTATAACTATTCATATAGATTTTATAATAATTTTAATCCTATAAATGTAATGGTATTTCTATTATAGTAATTGTAGTATTCTTTTTAATAAGATTTTTGAAAAATTTCTTATTAGATAAAATTATAATATATCTATATGTATTTTTTAGTGGTCAGCCATCTGCGATCATTTTTTAATTTTTCTCTATATAAGTTGCTCCTATTATAATTGCTAAAATTCCAACTATTATACCAATAATACCTACTGTAGTTATTTTATTTAAAATATCTGAAATTATTGAAATTATGTAATCTGATGTAGCTCTACTTAGAATATATAAATTATTTAAATTCATTTTTATACTTGTAAATAGTTTTATACCTATCATTAAAATTCCACTAGATAATATTGAAATTCCTATGTATTTTAATCCTATTCTGAATTGTTTTATATTAAATAGTAGAATAAGTATTATAAGTGCTACTGGCAATACATAAATTATAGTATTTATAATTGGTAAGTATTTATTAATAATAGACATTATTTTTGGGAGATATTCTAAATATTGTGAATATGTATCATAAGAAACTTCTGTAGCATATGCATCTGTTATTGTATCTAATACTCTATCTATTGCTCTTTGTTCTATTGATGTTAATGTTATTTTCTTTTCTTTTAATTCTTTATTTAAATTAGTTTCTAGTTGTTGTTTAACATCTTCTTTATTAATAGTTACAGTTTTTCCATTATATAATTGCGTAAAGAAGTTTTGCACATCTTTTTTTACTTGTTCTTCTGTTAGTATATTACCTATTTCTATTTCTTCTAATCCAGATTGTTCTAAATAATCTTCTACTTCTGTTACAAATGTATTGTGTACTCTTTCATAATAATTTGTTTCATCTAATTTAGATATTATATAATCTTTATTAAATACTGTTTTAGTAACAATTCCTAATAATATTGCAGCAATTATTAATAAAACTAAAACAAAAGTGAAAATATATGATATTGTTTTTATTATAAATTTCATTTACTACCCCTCCATTCGTTCAGCATATACCACAAATCTATGTGATTTATGTCCTATACCTGTTACAGGATAACATGTATATAACATTAATATTTCTTCATTATCTTGGATGGGTAATTTATCTGATTCTGATTGATGAATAACTTGTGTATCATATACTTTATATTTAAAATTTCCATAGTCTGTTGTTATTTCTATTATATTTCCTACTTTTACTTTTGGTAGTCTACCAAAGTATTTAGCAAAGTTGTGAGCTGCATACACTATAGAGCCACCCTCTCCTGGAAAATAACTTCCAGAATAGTGACCTACTCCTAATTTTAAAATTTCTGTAGTATCTCCAAAATATATTGGTAAATTTATATTAACAGCATTTATTTTTATTCTTCCATATTGTGTACCATATGTAGGGTAATTTTCTAATCTATTTTTTTCTGTACTTAACATTAATTTTTCTTGAATTCCTTCTGTTTTTTCTACAGACATTTTATTTATTAGCGATATTGCCATGCTAATTTCATTACCTACTATAATTTTTATAGCTGCAACAATTATAATGCTAAATAATAAAGCAACTATTATTGAAATAATAGTTGCTTTAGCTATTTTAGCAAAGTTATTATTTTTCACTAACTAATCCTCTTTTTAAACCAAATGCTATAGCAACGGCAATAATTGCTATTACAGGAATATATGCATAGTTACTACTTCCTGTTTGTTTAACAATAGGACTAACTGTATCGAATACTGTTCCATCTAAGTTGTAAACAGTTACTGTTCCATTTGAATTAACTGTGAATTCAATTCCAGTTTCTGTACTTACTTCGTTAGCTATAGAAAGAATACTATTTTTTGCTTCATTACTTAATTCTGAATAATCTGCTGTTTTTTCTTCTTTTAAGATTTCTACAGCTTCATCATATTTTTTAATGATGTAAGACATATCTTCTTCAGATACATCATTTTTTGTAAGGTATCTTTCAATTTCAGCTTTTTGAGAATTATTAACTAAAACTACTTTTTCTCCATTAATTGTTTGTGGAGTTGTAACATGTTTTATAAGTTCATTAACTGTTGCTGCATTAACTGTAGTAGCTACTAATAATACTGCTAAAAGTACTAAAGAAATTTTTAATAAATTTTTCATGATAAAAATCATCCTTTCTTATTTTTTCTTTTTTCGATTATACCATTTACTTATTTTAAATGCAATATTTTTTTAATATTTTTTTAATTTTTTTTTATTTTTTTATATTTTTATTTTACTCCAGTCTTTTTTATTATTTCGTTGTTGATATTATTTACTATTTTTGATGTATTATAATTTTCTTCTTCAAATAATTCTTTGTGTAATTTTTGTACAGATTCCTTTAATGTTTTTGGTACTCCATACCATACTTTATTAATTATTTTTCCTGTTACTTGATATGGCCATCCTATACTATTTTCTATATTATATGATGATATATATTTTATTATTTCTGTTATTTCTTCCTTTGTAACATTTGTATGAATTTCAGATAAAATTTTATCTGATATATTATTTATTTTTGATATAGACATTTTTTTAACTTTATTAAATACTGCATTTATTACAGTTCTCATTCTTTCTGTTCTTTTATAATCTGTATCTATTTTTCTTATTCTTCCATATGCTAATGCTTGTTCTCCTGTTAATGTATAAGTTCCTGCTGATGTTATTCCTGGTATTTGAGTTGCTTCTTCCGATGTTACAGATATTGTTACTCCCTGTATTTCATCTACTATTTCTTTTACTATTTTAAAGTTAATTGTTACATATTCTGTAATATTCAAGTCTAGATTTCTGTTTATTGTATTCATTGCTAAATTTGCACCACCATATGCATATGCATGGTTTATTTTTGTATATCCATGACCTGGAATTTCTACATAAGTATCTCTGTATATAGAAGTCATTTTTACATCTTTAGTATTTTCGTTAATACTAAAAATGATAATACAATCACTTCTTCCTGTGTAACCATCTACATCATCAATTCCAAATAGCACAACATTTCTATAACCAGATAAACTTTCTTTTACTTCTTCTGTTATTTCAATTGTGTTTTTATCTATTTGTTCATAATTTATTTCATTTAATTTATAATTAATAAAACTTATTCCCATTACTAAAATTAAGCAAAGTAAGATTACAATAATGAATATAATTAAAGCAGATATTTTTAATTTAAAATGTTTTTTGTTATTTTTGTTTTCTTCTTCCATATTGCATTTAATCCTTTCTAATTTGCTATAATATATTTATTATAATTTGTAATAAATTATTTTGCAAGTTTTTTATAAATAAAATGTATACCGTTGTTAAACAATGATTAAAATGCAAAACTTGTTAAAAACAAAAAAATACTTGTTATTTTATTATTGTTGCTCCTATTATTCCTGCATCATTTGCATATTTTGCCAATAGTATTTTTGGAATTTTTCTATCTATAAAGTAACTTTCTAATTTATTTTTTAACTTACTCATAAAAATTTCTTGGTAATATACAAAACTTCCGCCTATACATATTGCATCTGGTTCAAATATTCTAATTAAATTAGATAATCCTAATGCTAAATAATCTAAATATTCGTCTATGATTTTATTTACTTCATTTTCTTTTTGTTTTTGTTCTATAATTTTTAAGACAGTATCGCTTGTTACTTTTTCTAAATGAAATAATTCTTTTATTTTATCTCTAAAAATTTTCATTGCAGCATATGCTTCAAAGCATCCTCTTCTTCCACATTTGCATAAGTTTCCGTCTTTTTCTATTATCATACTTCCAAATTCAAAACCTGGATATTTGTTTGGTACTACTAATTCGTTTTTATAAAAGTATGCTCCTCCTATTCCGGTTCCCAATGTTATAAATAGTGCATTATTATATTCTTTTAAATTTCCTAATGTTTTTTCACAAATTCCTGAACATTTTACATCGTTTTTTACATATACTTTTGTTTTAAAAATTGGTTGTAATATAGATACTAAATCAATTTTTTCTTGTTTTATATATACTATTCCATCTATAATAGTTGATTTTGGTATTCCTATTCCTATTGATTCTACTTGTTCTATTCTATTTTTTTCTAATATGTCATGTATTAATTTAATAATTACTTTTTGAAAATTATGCCATAAGTCTTTTTTTTCTTCAGTTGTCCATTCTCTTTCTATTTTATCTACTATTTCATATTTATTATTAACTAAGCCTATTCCTACATGGCTTCCACCCATATCTATACCTATTTTCATATTTTCTCCTTTTTTTGCAAAATTTTAGAGCGTAGTACAGGCTTTTACCGACAACGCTCTATATTTTTTTATACTCCTGCTGCTGAGAATAACCAGCCTCCCATATATGCTTGTATACATGGTACTAATACAACAATTACTAAGAAAATTAAAAATATTCCTACAAATCCATAAACAATTTCTGGTAAAACTTTCATTATTTTTGCAATTGTATTATTAATATCTATTTCCATATATTCTACTAATTTTTCTAGCATTTCTTGTAAATCTGTTTGCATACCTATATTTAACATTTCTATCATCATTGGAGATGCTAAATTATATTTTTCAAATGGTTCTATCCATGACTGACCAATTAAAAGGTTATTTATTGATGATTCTATTATAGAACGCATAACATAGTTCTTATTTACATTTTTACTTACTTCCAATGCATCTTGTATTCTTATACCATTTCTAAGGTTCAAAAGCATTGCTTCAGCTAGTCTTAAAAAGTCTAATGAAAATATCAATTTTCCAAAGAGTGGCATTGTGTATTTAAAATAGTCAAAATTATATCTTCCTTTTGGTGTTCTAACATACATTACAATTCCTACAATAATTGCTGCTATAATTAAAATTGGAACATACCAATATTGAACTATTTTATCTACAACTCCTGAAAACCAAATCGTAATAGCAGGTAATTGATCAGTTGAACCTAACGCATCAAATACATTTTGTATTGTTGGAATAACAACTAACATTCCTATAATTAATAGTGCAAAAATACCTACTAACAATGCTATATTTGGAATAAAAATGTCTCTTAATCTTTTATTTAAGGCTTCTGTTTCGTCTAAATAAGTTACTGCTTCTTCTAAAGATTTTGTAAGAGAACCTGATAACTCACCAACCTTTATCATATTTATATATAAATATGGAAATACATCATCATAATATTCCATAGTTGTATACATATTTTCTCCAGCTTCTACTCCAGCCAAAATATCTCGAAGAATTTCTTTAAATCTTAAATTTTCTGTTTTATCTATAATTGTACTTAAGGCATGAATATTATTAAAATTGGCTTTTTTTAGTAAGTAAAAGTCTTGTGTAAATACTACTATATCTCTTGTTGTTATTTTACTTGTTCTTGCAATTAAAGTATTGTTTAGTCTTGTAAAAAAGCTTTTTTCATTTTCTTGCTTATCCAAGTTTATATACATGCTTGTTTCTTGCATAATATCTGAAATACTATTTAAATTTCTTTTTGGTTTTTTGGTTGAAGTTTCTGTAATTGTTTTATTTTTTTGTTGTATACTGATAGGTGTTAAACCATTTCTTAATAGTTTTTTTATAAGAGCTTTTCTATTAACTTCTTCAACTTTATTTCTTACAACTTTTCCATCTGCTGTAACTGCTCTATAAAGAAAACTTGGCATATTCCTTCACCTCCGTTTTTAGTTTCCTCTTTCTTTTTTTATTCTTAATTGCATAATTGTTCTATTTAAAACTTCAATATTTTTTTCTTCTATTTGTGCTTTTGCTTGTTCTAATGTAATTCTATCATCTACAAAGGCTTGTGCTATAGAATTTATTAATCCTATACTTCCATTTTCAGAATTACTTTGCATTGCATCTTCCATTTCAGATACACTAAATTTTTCTTTTCTAATTATACCAGATACTACATTATCTACAACCATTACTTCTGGAATTAAAACTAATCTTCCATCTGTTCCTGGTAATAGTCTTTGAGATACTACTAATTTCAATAAAGATGAAAGTAAATATTTTACTGTTGTTTGATCAGATATTTCATAAAAGTTAATCATTCTATCTATTGTTTCCGCACAAGATTTTGTATGAAGTGTTCCTATTACTAAATGCCCAGATTCTGCTGTTTCTATTGCAGCATCCATTGTTTGCCTATCTCTTATTTCTCCTATAACAACAATATCGCAATCTTCTCTTAATGAGTTTTTTACACCATCACTAAAATTAAGAGAATCTCCACCTACACCTACTTCTTTTTGAACAATAACAGATTTTTTTGAATGATGCTTATATTCGATTGGGTTTTCCAAAGATAGAATTTTTTTATTTTGTGTTTCATTTATTTCATTTACAAGTGAATTTAGTGTTGTTGTTTTTCCTGAATTTGTTTTACCTGTAACTAGTATTAGTCCTTGAGGTTGATATGTCATTCTTCTTACAATATCTGGTACACCTAAATCTTCATACTTTGGTAATTCTTTTTTTATTAATCTTAAAGTGAAAATTGGAATTTCTCCTGATAATGATATATTTACTCTTAACCTAATATCTTTATATTCATATGCTGTATCTAATTTTTTTGTTGTTTTGAATACATTATCTTTATCTAAATTTCCTTTAACTAAAGAATCATAAATATCATACATATCTTCTTCTGTTAAAATATCATACTCTTCTATTGGTTCCAATTTTCTTATTATTCTTAACATTGGTTTATTTCCAGATATTAAGTGTATGTCTGATGCTTCCTTTTTAATTGCAATATCTATTAAATCTTCTATTTGAATCATATCAATTTCCTTTCTACATAATTAATAATTTTTTATTAATTTCCTTTAAATTTGTTATTCCATCTAGCAATTTTCTAATTCCGTCAATTTCTAATGGTTCATATCCATATTTTAATGCTTCTTTTTTAATTTTAATAGGTGATGCATCATTTGAAATTAACTCTTTTATTTCATCTGTTATTTTTAATACCTCAAATAATGCAATTCTATCTATATAACCTACATTGTTACAATAGTCGCAACCAACTGCATCATAGGTTTTTTTATCTTTATAGTCAAATTTAATGTTATATTTTTCTCCTATTGATTCTATAATTGCAATTTCCTCACTATTAAAATCTCTTTGTTTAGCACATTTTGGACATAATTTTCTAACAAGTCTTTGAGAAACTGTAGTAGCAAGAGTACTAGCTATATCGTAATTAGATATTCCTAATTTTCTTAGTCTAGTAATTACTTCTACTGCATCTATTGTATGAATTGTTGACAAAACATAATGACCAGTTTGTCCAGCTTGCATAGAAATTTCTGCTGTTTCCTTATCTCTAATTTCACCTACTAGGATTATATCTGGATCTTGTCTCAAAATTGTTCTTAATGCAGATGAAAAATTAATTTTTGCATTCATTTCTATTTGATTTAAACCATCTATTCTTATTTCTACTGGGTCTTCAACTGTAGTAATGTTAATTTCTGGTTTATTTAAATAATTCATAATACTATATAAGGTTGTTGTTTTACCTTCTCCTGTAGGTGCTCCCATTATTGTAATACTATTTCTTTTATTAAAACATTTTTCAATATCTTCATTTTTTGGAAAACCAAGTTCATGTAAATTTTTTATATTTTGATTTTTCTTTAATAATCTTAAAACAAACTTTTCACCAAATATATTTTTTTGTGAAGAAACACGGATATTATATTCTGGATAAGATATAATTCTACCATCTTGATCCTCTTGTTTTTCTTGGTACATATTTGAAATTGCCTTTAAACGACCAATAATTTGCTGTTGTTTATCTTTAGGAATTTCTGTAATAGTATATAAAACACCATCTATTCTATACCTTACTCTTAATTTATCCTCCATTGGTTCAAAATGAATATCACTTGCTCTTTTACTCATTGCAGTTTTTATGATAGAATCTACTAATTTAACAGTATCATCATTTGTATTAATATCTTCTGTTACATTACCCTCTAACGTATTTAATATTTCATTTATGTTTTCTTCGAAGGTAATAAATCTTTCCATTACAAGACCTCTATTTAATAATAAAAGCCTTACTTTTTCAACATTTGATTTATTACTTGTATCTGCAAAACATACTCGTACTTTTCCTTGATAAATACTAAATGGAACTGCTTTACACTCTTTAGCTACATCTAAAGATATATAATCTTCTATTGCAACATCAACATCTGCTGAGTTAATTAAAATACCTTTTTCCCCTAATATTTCTCCTATATTTTCTATTAGTATTTCAGGGTCGCAATCACTAATATTTTTTAAAATTTGCCCAAGTTTCATTTTTCTATGACTTTTTTGATATTCGATTGCTCTGTTGACATCTTGTTCTGTTACAATTCCTCTTCTTACTAGTTCTACTCCTAATGGTTGTCTTCTGTTTGTTTCCATAATTTCCTCCTAATAAATATCTTCTATTTTATAATTCATTTGTTTTGAATAATTATTAAAATCAATTTTAACTGTAACTACATCTTCTACCCTTTTTGCTGAATTATCTATATAATAACTAAAAGTGACATCATTAACATTTTTTGCAATTTCTATATTATTATATAATATAGCATTATTTTTGAAAGAGAATGTATTTCCTGTATTAAAAATAATATATGTTCCATCATTTGATATTTCATCTATTTTATTATTTGCAGTTTTTATTTCTTTTACAAAATAATTATTAAAATTATTAAATTCTGCTAAGTCTTGTGTACTATCATCTAATCCTTTTGCATTATTATAAAATACTATAGATACCATACTCATTACACTTATAACTAATAGCATTACAACTATATAAATAACTAACGATACCAAAGTTATTCCTTTATGGTTTTTCATTATTTTTGTTCCTTCCATAATTTAATTTATTAATTATTCTTTTATTTTTAGTCTTTGTATAGTTTCTTCATAAATTTTATCTCCTATACTATAATAAACTGTTACTTCAACTCTTTTTATAAGATTTTGAGATTCGCCACTACCTTCATTATATATTGGTAAAACATTTAATTTTATTTGAAAAGATTCATTTAAATCTGGTATTAAATTTGCATTGCTATTATCAACTTCTTCATATTTGGCTATTCCAATATTTTCTAATGTTTCTGTTAGTAAAACATTTGCTTGTAATTTTGAAGTTATTCTTAAATTTTCCATTCTTACATTGTACATTAATGATACAATTATTGAAGTAAAAATTATAACTGTAATTACTGCCAATAGTACATCTATAGTTGTAAAACCTTTTTTGCCTTTTAACATATAATACCTCTCCTAATATATATAATTGCAAATGAAATTTGTTATTATAATAATTATAATATTACTAATACATAAATAAAATCCAATTGGTATTTTTTCTTTATTTTTACTTTTTATTTTATAAAAAGCAATTGTTAATAAAGTTAATATTACTGTTAGAATGTATTTTATACTACCATTGAATATTATAATATATAAAGATAAAAGTAAAATTTGTATAAAATATTTTTCTTTCATGCTGTATTTTAAACTAATGTTAGATAATATTAAAAGTATAATTAGCAATACTAGCCATGTAATATATAAATATACATTTATGTTTCCTAGTACAACTTCATATACTATGTATAATACTTCGAGAATATATCCAAAGAAAAGTACACTTTTTTCAATTTTAATTAATTCTTTATCTATACCAGCAATTATGAATAATATTGCTATATATAAATAATTTGCAAATAAATTAACTATATTTAAATTAAGTATATTTTCTTTAATTGATATTGCAAATATTAAAAAAGTTAATCCAGACAATAATTCTAATATAAAATATCTTGGTCTAATTTTTTCTTTACAATATCTGCACCTTCCTTTTAGAAAAATATAGCTTAATATTGGAAATAAATCCAAGAAATTTAGTTTATGACCACAATTTGGACAATATGAATGTTTAATTAAAATATCTTCTTTTTTTGGTATTCTATATACTGCGAGTGTAAAAAAGCTTCCAAAAAAACATCCTATTATAAATAAAATGATGTATAAAAATATATTCATTTTTTCCTCTTTTAGTTTTTATATATTAAAGTATAATAAAATTTTATGCTTTCTTATATAATAGATATATTTTAAACTTTTCTATTATATAAGAAAGCATAAGCATTTTTTAATACTTATGCTTATTTTAAATTATTCTCCTGGCATATAATTGTTCATGTAGTTTTCAACTGCGTTTAATTGTTCTTGTTCATTTATTTGAGCATTATTATATGCGTTTACAGCATTATTAGCACGATCTATTATTCCACTATTTAAAACTAATGAAATAGATACCATAGCTAATATTAACAAAATAATAATTGTTATAACTAATGCTACTAAAGTTATACCTTTTTGATCTTTCATTTGTAATCCTCCTTTTTAATTTTAATTATATATATATAATTTATAAAAATAAATTATAAACTTAAATTATTTGGTACCATCATCTTTGTAAAAATTCGTAGAAGGTGTTGTATTAGTACCATCATTATCAGAATCTACTGTATTATTATCTACAGTATTATTTTCACTTTTTGTTTCTGGTGGTGCAAATGGATCTTTCTTGCCTTTATTATATTCTTTTGTTTTTTCATAATTTTTTAAATCACTTGCATCTAATTCGTAAGTTGTTATAATTTCTGAATATTCATCTTCCTTATTTTCTTTTTCAATTTCCTTTTTTACTTCTTCATCTAATTGATATGCTTCAACTTTTGGAACAACTTTACTAATAGATAATTTATCATAGCTAAATACTAAAGTTAATAATACAATTGCAATTACCACTAAAAAACTTATAAATAAATTGCCTATTACTTTTTTATTAAACATATTCACACCTCGCTATTTTATATTTATTCATTGCTTTGTGACTCTGAATTTTGATTTGTTGATTGTTCATCTGTTTTATTATCATCGCTATTGTTACTATTATCATTATTATTATTGTTGTTATTATTAACAGAAATTGTTGAATTTTTAATTAATGTGCTACTATCTATATTAATGTCTTTTACTGTAAATGATGCACTTCCAGATGTCATTTTAAAATTATATATTCTATAAGATAAATCTGAATCGTTTTCTAATTTTGTTATAAATGTAGATATGTCTACATATTCTCCCTGAACTGTAAATTCTAAATCATATAAATCTACACCTGATGCTTTTTTTATATTCATAGATAAACTTATATTATTCTGATTAGCATATTTTCCTAAAGTAGTCCATAAATAACTTATATCATATTTTTCTTTTTCATAAACATTATCATCGTTAGTATCTAAATCTGCAATTTCTTCATATTTTTGTTTTTGTACATTAAATTCGTTTAATGTACTTTCTAATGTTTTTGTTTTATCTGGAAAAGTTACTGATGTTAATTGGGTTAATTGTTCTATATTTTGATTTATCTTATCATTTTTTTCAATAATATTTGAAATAGATGATATTTTCAACTTTCCAATATTTAATCCAAAAATTGTGAAATATGCAATTAAAATTATAAAAATAACCATAACTATAAAAACTATTTTATTTTTCATGGTAATTCTCCTTCTATTGTAACTTTTATATTACTTCCACTTGAAACACCAGTATCTGATATAACATTTTTAAGAACATCTTCTGTTTTTATTTTTGTTTTAAAAAATGCTAATTGTTCATATTTACTAGATTGAGCTTCAATAATAATATGTGTTGTATTATCATTTGTAATAGATAATAATTGAACTTCTTTTGGTATAATTGCCATTATATTATTCATTAAATTTGGTATTGTGTTTTTATATCTTTTATCTTCAGAAAGTTTATCGTTATTATCTTCTATTTCTTGTATCATTGTTTTATATTGAGAGATTCTGCTATTAGCTTTTGTATTATAAGACTCTACTTCTTGAATTTTACTATTTGTATCTTCTAATGCTTGTATTGTTTCTTCTTCTTTTTTATTTAATATTCCATTAACAATAATTACTCCTGCTATATAAAAAACTAGTATAAATCCCCCTATAGTTGTTATAAAATTAAAAACGTTTTTATATTTATCAAGTACATTAAAGAAGTCTATTTCATTTAACTTAGGAATACTTATTTTTTTATTAAGTGCTGAAGATAACTTATTAACACCTGATTCTTTAATAAAGTTTACATTATCAATTCTGGCATCTATTGCTTGAAGTGCCATAGCAATTGCTGAATTTACTTCTATATAATCTTTTATATTAATTTTTGAATTATTATTAATAAAATATGGTTTTAAAATCTCACATTTTGTATTTTTTAAATATTCTTGAAAGTATATATCTATATTGTTTATTACAGATAGTGTTCCAGTTATATATACTTTTTCGACTGTGTCTATACTTTCGCTTAAATATTTTCTAACTTCTGTAACAATATTATAAAGTGTTGGCATTATATCTTCTAGATGTTCATTTTCTTCATATTGTAAATCTTTAGCTTCTTCTGTGTAAATTGTTGTATTTTTACAAATTTCGTATGCTTTGTTGTAAGAATTTTCTTTTGAGTTTATTTTTTCTAATATTTCTTTACTTCCATGTGGAATTATTTTAATATCTGTAATTACATCATCTTTCATTTTAGTAACTGTAGTTTGTTCTTCAAGATTTATAATAATACTATTTTGTTTAGCATTTTGTTTAACTAAATTACAAACAGATATAGATATAGGAGAAATATTACTTAATTTATATTCTGATAATTGATTTTTCCTTCTAGCAATAGATGTTTTTTGAGCAGACATATGGATTACTCTTATTTTTTCTTTGCTATCTGGAGAAGCTGTAAAAATATATCTTTGTTCAAATGATTCTTTGTTTAAATTATTATCGTAACAATAATTTTCAAAGTTTGTTTTAATCATTCCCTCAATATCTTTTTTACTTAATAATCCAAAAACTTCAAAATAGTTATATTTTTCATCAAAAATATTAACAGATATAGGTGTTTTATAGCTATAAGTTTCTTCAATTATTTGTTTTATTGTTTCTTCAATTTGTTCATAAAATTTAATTCCAAAAGATTCTACTTTAATAATGTCGTTATTCTTAGAAACTTTTGCATATTTAATTAGATTATCTTCAATATATAATCCTAAACTGCTTGCCATTTTTTATCTCCTATTTTTAATTTTTATATTTATTTTTATTTTTTTATTTTTTTTAATACTTGTATATTATCGAAAATTTTCATATTTTTAACAAATATATCAATTATATACATTTATTTTATTATTTTATAATAAAATGTCAATATTTCTTAATTGTTTGTAATTTAAATATAATCTTTTCGTAATATTTTTGTAATATTTCATTTGTTATGAATAGTTTTCAATTTTTTTCAAATAATACTAATAAATCATAAAATTGGAGGTAAAAAAATGACTGAAAAACATTTAACAATAACTGGTTCTTCTTCTGTATCTTGGAAAGATGCTATTGTAAAAGCAGTTGAAGAAGCTGACCAAACAATTGACTACATTTCATCTATAAAAATTTTAGAACAACGTGCAAATATTAACGGGAGCAAAATTTCCGAATATTTTGTTGATATTGATTTATCTTTTATAATTGATAGAGATAGAGAATAAAAAGGAGGTTTTTTTATGGATCCATTAGAGACTCAATCTCAATATCAAAACTATGTTAATAAAAAATCACCAAATTCACCTATTTTTAAAAATTGTTTTAATGCATTTTGGGTAGGTGGCCTTATTTGTTCTATTGGACAAATAATAGGTGAAGTATGTAAATATAATGGTTTAGATATTCAGCTTTCTGGTACAATTGTATCTATTATTTTAATTGGCTTAAGTGCGTTTTTAACGGCTCTTAATATTTTTAATAAAATAGGTAAATTTGCTGGCGCAGGTTCATTAGTACCAATTACCGGTTTTGCTAATTCTATTGTTTCTCCTGCCATGGAATATAAATCTGAAGGTTATGTAATGGGTGTGGGTGCAAAAATGTTTACTGTAGCAGGGCCAGTTTTAGTATTTGGTATATCTTCATCTATTTTGGTTGGTATTATTTATTTTATTTTAACTTAGTATTTTATTATTGGAGGTATTATGGAAAAAATAGGAAATCAAACAATTAAATTTAATTCTCCACCAACTATATTAAATACTGCATCTATTGTTGGACCTAAAGAATCACAGGGTCCTCTTTCAAAATATTTTGATAAATGCTTAGAAGATGAATTTTGGGGAGAAGAAACTTGGGAAAAAGCAGAAAGCAAAATTATAAAAGAAACAGTAAACACTGTTATTAGTAAATCTGGTATTCCTACAAATGATATTGATTATTGTTTTGCAGGAGATTTATTAAATCAATGTATTTCTTCTAGTTTCGGACTTAGAGAATTAAATATTCCATTTTTAGGTTTATTTGGAGCCTGTTCAACATTTGTAGAAGGAATGATAATGGCAAGCATATTTGCGGAGTCTAATGCAGGTAATAATTGCTTATGTGCTGCATCTAGTCATTTTTGCAGTGCAGAAAAACAATTTAGGTTTCCATTAGAATTAGGAAACCAACGTCCACCTACTTCACAATGGACCGTAACTGGTGCAGGTGCTGCAATTATTTCTAAAACAGGTGTTGGTCCTTTTATTACTCATGCTACTGTTGGTAAAATAGTAGACATGGGAATTAAAGACTCTAACAATATGGGAGCAGCTATGGCACCAGCTGCACTAGATACTTTAATAACACATTTTAAAGACACAGGAAGAAATCCTAGTTATTATGATGCTATTATTACAGGAGATTTAGGGCATATTGGAAAAGAAATATTAATCGAATTAGCACAAACAAAAGGTTATAATATAAAATCAAATTACAACGATTGTGGTGTTTTAATATTTGATAAAAACTCTCAAGATACTCATTCTGGTGGAAGTGGTTGTGCTTGTTGTGGTAGTGTTTTTAGTGGTTATTTATTTAATCAGTTAAAAGATAAAAAATTAAAAAAGATATTGTTAATTGCTACAGGTGCTTTAACAAATGCTACTACTGCTCAGCAGGGTGAATCTATACCTGGAATTGCACATGCAGTTTCAATTGAAATTTAATAAATGAATTGTATTTTGTTTTAGAAAGGATGTATTTTATGCAAGATTTTATACAAAATATTGATTATATGCAATTATTATATTGTTTTATTACAGGTGGAATTATTTGCGTTATTGGTCAAATTTTAATAGATAAAACTAAACTAACTCCTGCAAGAATTTTAGTTATTTTTGTTACTGTTGGTGCAATTTTAGGAGGATTAGGAATTTATCAATACTTAGTAAAATTTGCAGGCTATGGCGCTACTGTACCACTTACAGGGTTTGGTTATAATTTAGCTAAAGGTGCAAAAGAAGCTGTAGATCAATATGGGTTTGTTGGTGCTTTTATAGGTGGAACTAAAGCTGCCGCAGGTGGAATTGCAGCAGCAGTGTTCTTTGGTTATATTGCATCTTTAATTTCTAAGCCAAAAATGAAAAAGCAATAGAATAGCATGTTCCGTAAGCTTTTTTCGCAATAAGAAAGTAGTTGTTTTATATTGTATAAATATAGATGATGTATAATATACTAAATAAATCTATTATTCTTTTTTATAAAAAAGTAAAATAATATTAAATAATAATGGACTCAATATCTTTTTTAGTATATTTGGCATCATCTTATTTTTATATATATGGTCATGTACTATGTTTTGAGCTATATTCATTATTTCTGTTTTTAATTGAATTTCATATATAAACCCTAATTCGCTTTTTACATTTATATGTATACTTCTATATCCCATTTTTGGTTTTTTTATATAATTTTGAATACATATTATATTTAATTCATTTTGTAAATATTTTAAAATTTGTTCTATTTGCTTTTTATTTTCACAAATAATCATAATTCCAAGTAAATCTTCTATTTCTTCAATGTTCTTATAGTGTTTTTTATTATATTTTGAAAATGCAGATTCATAATCTTTTATTCTACTATTAATTTTTATATGGCTATCTTTATCATATTTATTAATAATATTTTTAATTTTAGCTTCAATTTTTTTGTCTATATTATTATTACTTAAATAATTTATTTTTTCTTTTAACTCTGTTTTTATTTTACTTTTTTGCATAAAATATCTCCTATTAATTAAAAAGTGTATATTATATATTTTATGCAAATACTTTACTTTTAGAAAAAAATAGAAGGTGGTTTAACCATCTTCTATGCTTTTTTTGCAACTTCAGCTATTTTAGCAAATGCTTCTGCATCTGTTACAGCTATTTCTGCTAACATTTTTCTATTAATAGTTACATTTGCCTTTTTTAGTCCAGCAATTAATGTGCTATATTTTAATCCATTCATTCTTGCAGCTGCATTAATTCTAGCTATCCATAATTTTCTAAAATTACTTTTTTTATCTTTTCTTCCTATATAAGCATACATTCCAGATTTCATAACAGCTTGTTTAGCCATTCTAAATCTATAACCTTTTGCACCATAATATCCTTTTGCTTGTTTTAATATTTTTTTATGTTTTTTTCTTGTAATTTTAGCTGTTTTTACTCTTGCCATTTTCTATTTCACTCCTTTTATTTATAATTGTTCTTATTTTAATTTACCCTCCATAAGGCATAAGCTTTTTAATTGTATTTTCGCATGTTTTATCTGCATAAGCGTTTTGAATTTTTCCAGATTTTTTTTGTCTTGTTGTTTTATTTGCTAAAAGATGTCTTCTATTTGATTTTGTTCTTTTTACTTTTCCTGTAGCTGTTAAACTATATCTTTTCTTTGCAGCTTTATTAGTTTTTAATTTTGCCATTTTATTTCACTCCTTTAAATTTATTTATACTTAAATATTCGTTTGTAATTTAAAATTTAAATGCATGATGTTTATTAGAAATTATTTTGTTTTTGATAAAATAATAAACATATTTTTACCTTCTAATACAGGTTTTTTTTCTAGAGTTGCAATATCTGATAATTCATCTGCAAATTTATTTAGAAGGTTTTCTCCTGCTTTTGTATAACTTAGTTCTCTACCCCTAAACCTAACTGTTATTTTAACTTTACAGTCATCTTCAATAAATTTTCTAGCATTTTTTACTTTAAAGTTAAAATCATGTTCTTCTGTATTTGGAGTTATTCTTATTTCCTTTAATTCAAAAGCTTTTTGTTTTTTCTTTGCTTCCTTTTCTTTTTTAGCTTGTTCAAATTTATATTTTCCATAGTTCATAATTTTACAAACTGGTGGAGTTGCATTTGGAGCAACTAAAACTAAGTCTAATTTTTTATCATATGCTATATTTAACGCATCAATTAAATTTTTAACTCCTAATTTTTCTCCATTTTCATCAATAACTTGAACCTCTTTTGCTCTTATTTTATCATTAATTGGTAATTCTTGTTTTATAATAACACCTCCCTAATATTTCTATTATATAAAAAAATTGGCTGTAAAAAGCCAATCCACTATTAATAAAATGCAATTTAAAAATTATATTTTACTAACCTTTTCCTCTATAGTTAAGGTGAGAAGTGGATGACTTCTTCTTTATTCAACAGTAATATAATAAAATATTTTTATAGAAAAGTCAATATTTTTTGCAAAATTTATTGACTTTTTTTAGATTATATATTAAAATATATAAGTATTTTCTATCATAGGAATATTTATATTATTTCTATGTATGTTATATAAATAATATAAATAATTGCATCTCCCCGGTAGTAATTATTTGTATTTGTATATAAAAATAAATGAATGGAGGATATTTTTTATCATGAATAATACAACATATAGTGTTAAAAAAAGTGAGATAGAAAGTAAATGGTATATTATTGATGCAAGCAATAAGCCTTTAGGTAGAGTTGCTACAGAGGCAGCTAAGTTATTAAGAGGAAAACATAAACCAACTTTTACTCCAAATTTAGATGTTGGTGACCATGTTATAATTCTTAATTGTAGCCAAGCAATTTTAACAGGAAATAAATTAAATAAAAAAATTTATAGAAGTCATTCTGGATATATTGGAGGAATGAAAGAAACTTCTGCTAAAAATATGTTAGAAAAAAATCCAGAAAAAGCTATGATGTTAGCAATTAAAGGAATGCTTCCTCATAATAGTTTAGGAGCTTCACAATTAAAGAAATTAAGAGTATATGCTGGTAACGAACATGAAAATATAGCTCAAAAACCAGAAGTTTGGAATTTTTAAAGTAAAAAAATATTATAGGTCATTACTTAAAAATGCAGACCTTAAAAAAATAGGAGGAAAAAGAAATGCCTAAAGCAAAGTCAGAAAAAATTGTATTTTATGGAACTGGTAGAAGAAAAAGTTCTATTGCAAGAGTTAGATTATTAGAAGGAAATGGTAAAATAACAATTAATGGTAAAGATATAGATGAATATTTAGGACTAGAAACCTTAAAAGTTATTGTAAAACAACCTTTAGTAGTTACTAACACTTTATCAAAATATGATGTAATTGTTAAAGTAATTGGTGGTGGATTTACAGGTCAGGCTGGTGCTATTCGACATGGTATTGCAAGAGCTTTAACAGAAGCAAATGCAGAATATAGACCAATTTTAAAATCTAATGGATACTTAACTAGAGATCCTAGAATGAAAGAAAGAAAAAAATACGGACTTAAAAAAGCAAGACGTGCACCACAATTTAGTAAAAGATAAAAAAAATTCGGAAAACTTCCGAATTTTTTTTTTGAAACTTATATATTAAATATATATTTTTTTTACATTTTTCTAAAAACTCCTGCTACTTTTCCAAGTATTTTACAGTCCGGTACAATAATTGGATCCATTGTTGAATTTTCAGGTTGTAATCTTATATGGTCTTTTTCTTTATAGAATGTTTTTACTGTAGCTTCATCTTCTATTAATGCTACTACTATTTCACCATTATTTGCTGTGTTTTGTTTTTTTACTAAAATATAATCTCCATCTAAAATTCCAGCTTCAATCATACTTTCTCCTCTAACAGTAAGCATGAAGCTTTCTGAGTTTCCAACAAAATCGATTGGAATTGGAAATGTGTCTGTAATGTTTTCTACTGCTAAGATTGGAGCTCCTGCTGTTATTTTTCCTATAACAGGTACTTCTACCATTTCTTTTCCACTATAAAAGTCTTTACTAGGTTCAGTTTTAGTTTTTCCTGAACTACCTTTTAATAATTTTAAAGTTCTTCCTTTTTGTGATTCTTTTTTTATAAATCCTTTTTGTTCTAGTTTAGATAAATAGCCATGTACTGTTGCTGTTGATTTTAAACCAACAGCTTTTCCTATTTCTCTAACTGATGGTGGATAACCATTAATTTTGGCTTGTTTTTCTATATAATCTAAAATTGCTCTTTCCCTTTTATTTATACTATTTGGATCTTTATTTGCCATAATAAAATCACTCCTTTATTTATTATTCCATTATATAATATCACATGAGTAATTATATGTCAAACAAATTTTTGTATTTTTTAAAATAAATATTGAAAATCACTTTTTTCTTTTAATTTAAATTTAGTTAAACCACTCAAATTCCCATTCTAATATTTTTACTGTATCTCCTTCATTTATTCCCATTTGTTTTAGTTTTGCTTCTATTCCCAATTCTGTTAATTGTTTTTGAAAATAATGCATTGATTCATTGTCTTGTATGTTAACTCTTCCCATTAATTTTTCCACAGCTGGACCAGTTACAATATATTCATTATTTATTACTTCTATTTCAAAATCTTCTTTATCTTCTTTGAGTGTGTATACAACTTTTTCTTCAGATTCTTCTATTAAATCTTCTTTTGGTAATTGTTTTAATAATTCAGAAATTCTTTTCATTAAATCTTTTATACCATCACCTGTTGCTGCAGATATTTTAAAAATTTCCAATTCATTTTCTTTGGCTAGTTTTTCTACTTCTTTATATAGTTTATCATTTTGCATTATATCTATTTTATTTGCCACTATTATTTGTTTTCTTTGTGCTAATTTTTCACTATAATTTTTTAATTCTTTATTAATAATTTTAAAATCTTCTACAGGATTTCTTCCTTCTGAACCAGAAACATCTAAAAAATGTAATAATAGTCTTGTTCTTTCAACATGTCTTAAAAATTGTATTCCAAGACCAACACCATTACTAGCTCCTTCTATAATTCCTGGAATATCTGCAATTACAAAAGAATCTCCATATTCTCCATTTACAACACCTAAATTTGGTACAATGGTTGTAAAGTGATAATCTGCTATTTTAGGTTTTGCAGAAGTAACTCTTGAAATAAATGTTGATTTACCTACATTTGGAAATCCTAATAAACCCACATCTGCTAATAATTTTAACTCTAAAATAAACTCTTTCTCTATTCCTTTTTCTCCATCTATAGCAAATCGTGGAGCTTGTCTAGTAGATGTTGCAAAATGTGCATTTCCTTTTCCACCTTTACCTCCTGGTAGTACTTTTTCTATTTGTCCAGGTTTAGATAAATCTGTAACTACTTTTCCTGTTTCTGCATCTTTTACAATTGTACCAATTGGAACTTTTATATATAAGTCTTCACCGCTTTTCCCAAAACGATGACCTCCTTCTCCATTTTTTCCATTTTCAGCATGAAATTTTCTTTTAAATCTAAAGTCTAGTAACGTATTTACATCTGGATCTACCATGAAAAAAATATTACCTCCACGGCCTCCATCTCCTCCGTCTGGTCCTCCTGCCGCTACATATTTTTCACGCCTAAAAGTGATGGCTCCATTTCCTCCATCACCTGATTTAGCTATAATTTTTACATAATCTATGAACATGTTTTTCTCTCCTCTTTAGAAAGTTGACTAGTCGCTTTTAGAACCGACACACCTACAAATATTACTTTTAAATATAAACATTAAAATATATATTAAGTTTTATTTATTTTAATAATCTATTTTCATTGCCTTTTTTACTTTTTCCATTGTTTTTTTTGCTTCCTCTTGTGCCTTTATAGTTCCTTCCATTAGAATTTTCTTTAGCTCTTCTGGTCTTTCTTCGTAATATTTTCGTTTTTCTCTAATTGGTGTTAATTCTTTAATTATATTTGTAATTAATTGTTTTTTGCAATCTACACAACCTCGTTTTCCTGCTTTACATTCTTCGCATACTGTTTTTACTTCATTTTTACTAAATAAATTATGATAATATGCTACCATACATATATTAGGATTTCCTTTACTTTCTTTTTTTATTCTTCCTGGATCTGTTAATGCTCCCATTACTTTTTTATGTATTTGATCATCTGTATCTGAAAGGTAAATTGCATTACCCAAAGATTTTCCCATTTTTTCGTTTCCGTCTAATCCTTTTATTCTCTTATTAGAACTTAAAACTGCCTCTGGCTCTTTTAATGTATCTCCATAAATACTATTAAATTTTCTAACAATTTCTCTACATTGTTCTATTAATGGTAATTGATCTTCTCCTACTGGTACTAATTCTCCGCCAAAAGCTGTAATGTCAGCTGCTTGGCTAACAGGATAACCTAAAAATCCATATGTAACACTTTCTCCAAATATTTCTTTTTTTTGTGCAATTTCTGTTTTTACAGTTGGGTTTCTTTGCAATCTTGCAATAGTTACTAAATTTGAATAAAATACTGTTAGTTCTGCTATTTCTGGTATCATAGATTGTAAAAATATAGTAGTTTTATTAGGATCAATTCCTACAGATAAATAATCCATTAATACCTCATATACATTATCTCTTACTTTTTGTGGATTATTAAAATTATCAGTTAATGCTTGCACATCTGCAATCATAACAAATCTTTCTAAATTTTCATCTTCTTGCATCTTCACTCTACTTTTCAATGATCCAAAATAGTGTCCTATATGTAATTTTCCTGTTGGTCTATCTCCTGTTAAACTTCTTTTTTTATTCATATTATCTCTCCTTCAGTGATTATTAAAATTGTTAAGTATAGTTTTTTTATTGTAACTAGCTATTTCAAAGCCCTACAATGTTTATTACATTTTTATTTGAATGTTAATAGCATTATACATATTTTACTATTTATTTTAGCTTCTTTCTTTTTCAAAATTTCTATATCCAATTGCAACAATTGCAACTACTAAAATAAGGAATGATATAGCTTTCCATATTCCACTTTCTAATAATACAATTGCAAAAAGACCTAATGCAGCTGTAATTGCATACATTACTAATACTGCTTCTTTTTGTGTAAATCCTAATTTTAATAACTTGTGGTGTAAGTGTCCTTTATCTGCTTTCATGATTGCTTTTATAGATTTTCCTTTAACGATTCTTCTAATAATAGCAATTATTGTATCTATTACTGGTAGCCCGAGAACAATAAGAGGTGTTACTATTACAATTAAAGTATATGTTTTTGCAACTCCAAATATAGATATAACCGATAAACTAAATCCTAAAAAATTTGAACCAGCATCCCCCATAAATGTTTTTGCCGGATTAAAATTAAATGGTAAAAATCCACTAAGAGCTCCTGCTAATGCCGTAATTAATAATATTGCAATAATCGGTGAACCATTTAATGCAAATATAATTAGCATAGATACACAAGAAATTAAAGCAATTCCAGTAGATAACCCATCTAACCCATCTATTAAATTAATAGCATTTGTTACTCCTACAATCCAACCTATTGTTAAAATAATAGAAAATATATCTGGTAATCCTACTTTATATAAAAATGGGATATTAACATTTTCTATTCTTAATCCAAAACTTACCACAACAATAGCTGCTATTGTTTGTGCTATTAGTTTTACGATTGGTGGTAAATCTTTTAAATCATCTATAAAACATACTATTGATATAATAACTCCACCAATTAAAAATCCTAATAATTTAATATGCATATTATCTTCATATAGATTAATACTTTTTTCTATATTTAAAATAACAATTAAATAAGTAATGGATACTATAAACCCTGCAATAATAGCTAGTCCACCAAGTCTTGGCATTGTTATTGTATTTACTCTTCTTTCATCTTTTGGTGTATCAACAGCACCTAACTTTTTGGCTAGTTTTATAGTATAAGGTGTAATTACAAATGTAGTTATACATGCTAGCATAAATGCGATTGCAATATCTCCCCACATTTTTTTAACCTCCTATATGTTATTTCATATTTTCTTTTTCTATTTCTTCAATTAAATTTAATCTCTCTTGGTGTCTTCCTCCTTCAAATTCAGTTGCAAGTACCATTCTTAATATACAAATTGCCTCATTTGTGCTTACTTGGTCTGCTCCTATTGCTAATATATTTATATTATTATGCATTTTAGCAAATTTAGCTGATTCTTCATTATAGCATGGTGCACACCTAATTCCTTTATATTTATTAGCAACCATTGCCATTCCATAACCTGTTCTGCAGATTAATATTCCAAAATTGCATTCGTTATTTTGTATACTCTTAGATACATTTTTTGCAATTATTGGGTAGTCTGTTCTTAATTCTGAGTCAGTTCCAAAGTCCTTATATTCTATATTTTTTTCTTCTAAATATTTTTTTATTTCTTCTTTTAGTTTATATCCTCCATGATCTGCTCCAATTGCTATCATATTTTTTCCTCCATTCATTAAATATGTATTTAATATATCATATTTGCATATATATTACAAGAGTTTTTTGTTTCGTTTTATAGGAGGTGGCAAATTGATTCACTTTATAAATATTAGAAAAAACATTATACCTATTATATTTTTTATATTTACATTATTATTAATTGTATTTTCTAGCTCTAACATATTAGCTGTTAAAGATGGACTTTCTTTGTGGGTTAACAATATTGTTCCTTCTTTATTTCCTTTTTTTATTGCTGTAGAATTATTAAACCATACAAATATTCCTAAATTTATTGGTGAATGTTTTCAAAAATTAATGAAGCCTCTTTTTCATGTTCCTGGTATTGGTGCTTACGCTATGTTAATGGGAATTATTAGTGGTTACCCTATTGGTGCTAAAATTGTAACTGATTTTAGAAATAATAATTTATGTTCTAAAGCAGAGGGTGAAAGATTACTAACTTTTACAAATAATTCTCGGTCCTTTATTTATTGTTGGAAGTGTTGGTATTACCTTATTTAAAGATACAAGTATTGGCTTATTGTTATTATTTACTCATATTTTTGCATGTTTTACTGTTGCATTTATATTTCGTTTTTGGAAAAATAGTAATAAAAGAAATGTAAATAATTCATATTATAATTCTAATAATGAGGTACATCTAGAAAGTCTTGGTTCTATTCTTTCAGAGAGTATTATAACTGCTATTCATTCTGTTGTTCTTATTCGGTGGTTTCATTGTTTTATTTAGTGTTATTTTATCTATCATTGAACATCTAAAACTTTTTGAGCTAATATTATCTATTTTTTCTCCTATGTTAGCTCCTATTGGCATAGATATTAACTATATTATACCTATTTTATCTGGTATTTTAGAATTAACCTCTGGTGTAAGTTTAGTAAGTGTAGTTCCATCTATTCATCTTGGTATTAATGTAATAATTTGTGCTTTTTTACTTGGTTTTGGTGGTATATCTATTTTATTACAGGTATGGAGTATTACTTCTAAATCTGACTTATCTATTAAACCTTATATTTTAGGAAAATTATTGCAGGGTGTTTTTGCTAGTATTTATACTTTTCTAATTATATCTAATGTTAGTTATTTTAAATATTTGTTATTTTAAATTATAAAAAACAAAGCTCCAAAACTTTTGAACTTTGTTTTTTTTACTATTTATTCATATTTTTTATACTAGGTGCCTCAATAGATTCTCCATTTTCTTCAAATCTACTTCCATGACATGGACAGTCCCATGTTTTTGTTAATTCATTCCATGTTAACTCACATCCTAGATGTGTACAATATTGCTTTTCTCTTGTTATATCTAATCTTGGTGCAATAATAGACTTTGATATTTCTTTTAACATATTTCCTACTTCTTGACTATTTTTTATGGGTTCCAGTCTTGTTGAATCATATATTTCTAAATATTCATTATCTTTTCCCATAATTAAGTCTGCTATAATGTTAGCCGCTATATTAGAAGATGTCATTCCCCACTTTTTATACCCTGTAGCAACATACATGTTTTCTGTCATATTTGAATATTTACCTATATACGGTATTTTATCTAACCCTATACAATCTTCTGTGTTCCATTTATAATCTACTTTATTTTTAGTTAATTCTTTTGCTGTATCTTCTAAAATTTTATATCTTTCTTTTGTATTTATATTTTCTCCTGTTTTATGGTTATTTCCTATTACTAATAAATAATCTTCATTATTATATTTTGCCGTTCTAATGGATATTACTGGTTTTTCTACACAAATATACATATCATCTATTTTTAAATCTTTTGGCATTTTAGAAGCTACTGCATAACTAATTTCTTGATACATTTTTATAAAATGGTATCCTGGTACATTAAAAATAGGATATCTTGTAGCAACTACTAAATACTTTGATTGAACAATATAATTTTCCTGGTTTGTTTCTACTAAAACTTTAAAAATATCATCATCTTTTTTATACTCTATTACTTTTGTGTGTTCATATATTTTACCATTATTTTTTTCAATTACATCACATAACCCATTTATATATTTAATTGGGTTAAATTTAGCCTGATTTGGAAATTTAATAGCACCCTTTATTTTAATTGGTATTTCTACTTCTGTTACATACGAACAATCTCCATCAATAGATTTAACAGCCTCTACTTCCTTTTTTATATTATCTACTTCATTAATATCATTTGTATACACATAAGAGTTTACTCTTTTAAAATTACATTCTATTTTCTCTTTTTTTACTATATTTTCAATTTCATTAATAGCTTGTTCATTTGACCTATAATATTTTTTTGCAAAATCTTCTCCTTTACTCATTAATAAATAATTATAAAATAAATCGTGTTGGCTAGTTATTTTTGCTGTTGTATGCCCTGTTGTTTTTGATGCAATTCTATCTCTTTCTAAAACAACTGTATTAAAGTTATTTTTACTTAAATAATAAGCACAAGAAATTCCAGTTATTCCACCTCCAATAACACAAACATCACATTCTATATTATTTTCTAATTTTTTATATTTTTTTCTTTCTTCTGTAGATAACCAAAAAGATTCGTTATATTCCATATATACCTCCAATTTTATAACTTAAAATCTATTATTGGTTATTATTTACAAAAAAATACATTGCATACCTATTTTACAAAAGAAAAGAAAGAAGCTAAAAACGGAGGCTGCTGAAAAAGTAGCACAAAAAAATAGTGAATTAGAAAATAATTTTTCTAATTCACTATTTTTTATATTAAA
>CANQZV010000013.1 GCA_947628425.1 uncultured Clostridia bacterium
TGATAACAATAAAAATTTTGGTTATGTTGCTTTATCTAAAATTTATCATGAATTAGAAATTGATAAATTCATTAAAACTAAATTTCAAGTTAGAGATTTTTCTGAATATAAAATTAATAATATTATCAAACTTCTTGTCTTCGCTAGATGTCTTTTCCCTGACTCTAAAAAAGCTACTTTTGAAAATAAAGATGTTTTCTTTGAAAATACTCACTTCTCTCTTAAAGAAGTATATAATGCTTTGACATATATTGAGCCTTTTAAAGAACAATTACAATCATACATATATGACCATATTCAAGAACAATACAAACCTAACAATGAATGTATTTTTTATGATGTTACCAATTACTACTTTGAAATTGATGATAACGATGATTTTCGTAAAAAAGGGGTTTGTAAAGAGCATCGTCCTAACCCTATCGTTCAAATGGGCTTGTTTATGGATTCTCTTGGTCTTCCTATGTGCTATGGCCTTTTCTCTGGCAACACTAACGACTGTCTTACCTTAAAACCTATGGTTCAAAAATTACAAAAAAATTATTCTGTTGGTAGAGTTATTGTTGTTGCTGATAAAGGTCTTAACACCGGTAAAAATATTGTTTATCAAAAAGCTATTGGTAATGGTTATGTTATGAGTCTTTCTGTTAGAGGTGCTAATCAAGAACTTAAAGATTTCGTTTTAAATGAAATTGGATATATATATAATGAGAATAAAACTTACAAGAAAAAATCTCGTTTGTATCCTAGAGAGGTTGAATATATTAAAACTGTTGACGGTAAAGAAGTTAAAACGAAAACTACTGTTGATGAAAAACAAGTTGTATTTTGGAGTGCTGATTATGCTAAACGTGCTAAAGCTGAACGTCAAAGTGCTATTGATAAAGCTAAAGATTTAATTGGTAATGTTCAAAAATATAATAAGAAAAATTGTTATGGAGCTAGCAAATATGTTAAGCATTTAGTTTTTGATAAGAAAACTGGAGAGATTATTGAAGCTAAATCTCAGCTTTCTCTTGATGAAGAAAAAATTGCTGAAGAAGAAGCTCTTGACGGATATTATGTTATTGTTTCTAGTGAGATGAATAAATCTGATGATGAAATTATTGATATTTACAGAGGGTTGTGGAGAATTGAAGAAACATTTAAAGTTACTAAAAGTGAACTTAATGACAGACCTGTTTTTGTTTCAAGAAAAGACCATATAGAAGCTCATTTTCTAACTTGTTACTTAGCTTTAGTACTTTGTAGAGTTTTACAACATAAGCTTGATAAAAAATATTCTGTTGAAAAAATTCTTGAAAGTTTAAAAAAATGCAATTGCCAAAATCTGGAAGAAAATATTTACAGATTTAATTTCTATGATACTGTTTTAAAAGATATTGGTTATGTTGTTGATATAGATTTCTCCCTTGAGAATAGGACTTTACAAGATATAAAAAAAATTTTGGGAAACAGCAAAAAAAAATAAAAAAGACAACAACTTTCTGTTAAAAAATCATGCCTCAAAGCTATTGATATTACTAGCTTTAAGGCTATTTTTTATCTCTTTTTAATGTCAAACTCAGGGTATATAATTAATTTTAAAAAATGTCAACTAGATTTTTTTATGTTATAGATTGATATATTAAATATTCTATTTTCCTTATTTTTTGTATTAATCTATTTAGGAATGCATAATTGTAAGATATAAAATACCCTGATTTTTACTTTTCAAACTTTTCATTTTTTAAATCGTTATATACAATTTCGTTTAAATATTTCTTATATTTTTCCAAATCTTTTCTAATATTTGTAGCATTAATTGGTATATTAATTCTTTTTTTATCTACTATTATATTCTCTGCATTTAAAGCATTTGCTACATATTTTCCATATTCTTCACTACTAAAAAAATGAGTAATTAATGGACTTCCTATTTTATGTAATAATGATAGTATATAATTTATTTGTAATTGAATAGATTCATTATCCATTCCATATTTTTTAGGTGGTTTATATGCTCCTACTACTTTTATATTAGAATTGTTAAATATTTTTTTTACCCATTCCATTCTTTTACTTAATTGTATATCTATTACATCTGTTTCATACATAAATATATATAACTCATCTACATATTTTAATGCTGTTTTTATTAGGTATTCATGCCCATTATGAAATGGAGCAAACTTACCTATTGTTAAACCAATTTTTTTCATATTTTATCCTTTTCTTATCTTCTAAACTTATAAGGTGTACAAATTTGTACACCTTATTTATTGTTAGATATTATAAATTATTTTTTAACTATAAAACCTGTTGCAATCATTCTTGTTTTGTGTTTTCCATTACCATTAATTGGATCATTTATTAATTTTCCATTTACTACTAAACCACAAGAAGTTCCTCCATCTAAATTTGCCGCATTATATGCACCATAATTTTGCATAATTTCTGTTAAATCTACCATATCGGCTCCAGGTCTTCCTACCATTCTTCCATCTATTACTAATAATAGTACAATTCCATCTTTTCTTTGGCCAATTGCTGTTCTAGGTGCTTGACCCCATCCACCATTTCCTTTAATAAAAGAAGGTTTTCCATTTACAATTAAAAAAGGTCCAAATGTTACAGCATCTCTTACACCTTTTTTTAGTGCCTGACTTGCTGTTAATCTAGCTAAAATTAACTTATTATCTTTTGTAAAACCTATTAATCCACCGGATTTATTATACGTTCTATTAGAAATAATTTTTCCGTTTTTAATTACAGTTCCCTGAGGAACTCCTCCTAAACTGTTATAGTTAGGATCAACAAATCCTCCTCCATTAATTGCTACAACTGCATTGTTTTGTGTTGCCATATCAACTAGATATTGTCCTTTAGTTCCTAAATATTTAGTTGTACATACTGATATTTTAGATGGATCATAAACTGCAACTAAATAGCCAGTATAACCTTTTCCTTCAATTTCAATTATTTTATATAAATCGTTATCTGGATCTTTTTTTAGAATTGCTTCTTCATATTTATTTTCATATTCTACTTCTTCTGTATATGTAACTACCTCTACTTCATCTGTATTTGTATCTTCTCCTGATTCAATTACAGCATTATTTGCCATAACTTCTGCTATTGTTTCATCACTATAAAACCATTTAGCTAAATATTGATGATTTAGGGTTGTCATTGCAGTTGTAATTAACCAGTCTCTAAAACCATGCCAAGGTCCATATAATAAAAATAATCCTGTACTTCCTCCTAATAAAAATAATACTAGAATAGTAATTAATAATACTTTTTTCCATTTTTTCATAGCTTGTTTTTTACCATGTTTTCTACTCATTTTTTTCTCTCCATTTTTATAAACTTAACATATTATACAATCTCTGAAGAAAAAAATCAATATAAATGTTGTTTAATGTAAAAATTTCCAGAAATATTTTTAATATATATTCTTTTATGACATATAATGTCAATATACTTGTAAATAAATTTATGACATAATTTTACTGGTGATATAAATGATAAAAGAAAAAAGAAAAAAATATGGATATACTCAAGAACAAATGGCAAATAAATTAAATATTAGTTTAAGACAATATGTAAGAATAGACAATGAAGAAGATTTACCCAGAAGAGATGTTTTAAATCAATTAATTAATATTTTTAGATTATCTGATAATGAAATAGGTAAATATATTAGAAGCATTACACAAAAAATTGCATAATGCTTCTTTAATCTATATATTCTACATTAACCAAATACAATCCTTGAGGTGGCAGTGTTTTTCCTGCTTTGGTTCTATCCTTTAATTTTATAATAGATTCTATTTCATCTGGTTTTATTTTTCCTAATCCAACTTCTATTAAAGTACCGGCAATTATTCTTACCATATTATATAAAAATCCATTTCCAGTTATTTCAATTATAATTAAATCACCATTTCTTTCCACTTTTCCAGAATAAATTGTTCTTACTGAACTTTTTGAACTGGTTCCACTTGCTTTAAAACCTTTAAAATCATGTTCTCCTATAAAAAATTTAATAGCTTTATTCATAACCTTTTCATCTAATTTTTCAGAAAAATTATATTGCAAATTTCTATAAATTGCTGTACCATTTACAGAATTATTAATAACATATCTATAAGTTTTCCTTTTACAATGATATCTGCTATGAAAATTTTCTTCTACTTCTTTTGCATCTATAATTCTAATACTTCTTTTTAATTTTGTATTTAGAGCAATTGGTATTTTTTCTATTGGTATATTTGAATTAGTTTTAAAATTTGCTATTTGACCAAGAGCATGAACACCTGCATCTGTTCTACCAGATGCTATTAATTCTACTTTTTCCCCTGTTATTTCTTCAATAGCTCTTTCAATTTCTCCTTGTATGTTTAATCGATTAGGTTGTTTTTGCCATCCATTAAAATCTTTTCCGTCATACTCTATTTTTAATTTAATATTTCTCATTCTATGATTCCTTAAATTTAATATTTTTGATTTTATCAAAAATATTAGTTTTATCATTCTCTTTAAATCTTTTTGTTATAATATTACTAATTAATATTTTTTTTAGTGCTTCTTCTTTTAGATCTACAATTAATGTTCCTTCTTTAGCTATAGAAATTTTTCCTGTTTCTTCTGAAACTATAATTATTATTGCATCTGATTCTTTGCTCATTCCTATTGCTGCTCTATGTCTTGTTCCAAGTTCTTTTGCAATATCTATATCTGATGCTAATGGAAGCATACAAGCTGCAGCATCTATTTTGTTTTCTCTTATTATAACGGCTCCATCATGTAAAGGAGTATTCGGAGTAAAAATATTAACTAATAGTTGTGGAGATATTTCTGCCTTTAGTGTAACTCCTGTTGCAGTAATCTCTTTTAATTTTATATCTCTTTCTAATACTATTAAAGCACCTATTTTGTGTTTAGATAATTCAACTGCTGCAATAACAACTTTATAAATGTCTTCCTTAGTTTTAGAAATAATATCTTTATCTATACCAAAATACTTTGTTAATTTATTAGATGAGCCAAGTTGTTCTAAAGCTCTTCTTAATTCTGGTTGAAATAATACAATTAGCAAAATAACACCATATGTCATGATTGTTGTTAATATATAATTTAATATTTGTAGATGAAATAAATAGCTTAACCATGTTATAACAATTAAAAAAATAATTCCTTTTAATAATTGCATTGCTCTTGAACCTTTTAATACTTTAACTACTTTTATAATTAAAAATAGAACAATGATAATGTCTATTAAAAATGTTATAATATTCCATGGATTTTCAAAATATGTTACAATTGTTCCATTCCAAAAATTCTCTGCTTTTATCATTGGATTAATATTCATATATTTACCCCTTTATTATTTATATTTTATTAAAATTAGTTTATCTAAACATTCTTACCATATAATATATAAATGAAGCAGCAACACCCATTACCATAAATATAACCATTAATAATGCTATTATTTTTGTAATTATTCTAGTTTTATCTACCTTTTTTTTATTTTCTTTTTTAGCTTTCTTTTTTTCTTCTTTTAATATTTTTTTATCTTCTTCCATTTTTATACTTCCTTTTCAATTTATAACATTATTATAATATCATATAAAATCTTTTTTTTCAACATCATGTGTCAATAATATTCATATTTCATATAATATTATAAAGAGCACTAATGCTTTTAATTTTATATGGAGGTTTATAAATATGGATTTTGAGAATAAATGTTGCCCAATAATTGATATTGATGGTCATATTGAAGCTGGTAAACAATTTGACTTAGATATAGTTTTACCTGAAGATGAAAGAAATGTAGTTTATGGAGTTGTTAAAGATTGCTATAAGGAACCTGTTAAAGATGCTGTTGTTAAATTAATTGAGGTAGAATATAAATCTGGTAAAGAAGAAAGAAAACCTGTTTCTCATACTTTTACAGATAAAGATGGTGAATTTGTATTTGGTCCACTTTGCCCAGATAGAAAATATGAAATTCAAATTTGGGTTAATAAAGTAAAACATGTAAAAGTTTGTTCTAAATGTCATCGTGAAGGAAAATGTTTAAAAGGTGTAGATATGAAACAATGTGATTGCTTTATTGGTAAACAAATGGATGACTGCAAATTTGATGAAAAGCAAGATTGTAATAAAAAAGACGAATGTAAATAAATTATAACTTTGTAAGTTATAATTTTACAATATTATAATATTAAAGATGGGATTACATAATTCCCATCTTTCTTGCTAATTGTTTCCCTTTTTTCATCATTTTTTTAGCATTCATTTTATTATCTGTGTACATCATCATAACACCTGCTGTAATCATTCCTCCTAAAATCATTCCCTTTGCAAATTTCATAAATAATCCTCCTTAATATAAAAATTACTTTTTATTTATTATTTCTTTTTTTTATATTTTTATACTCCGTTACTAAAACAACTATCTCATGTATAGCTATTCCTGCTAAAAATATTCCAAAAAGCTTTCTTAATAAATTTACATCTATTCTTTGAGCAATAATTGCTCCTATTACCGCTCCTATAATTCCCCAAAAAACAACAATTTTTGTAATTTTGAAATTAATTTTTTTTTGCTTTATATTTATATATATGGCAGCAATTGATGTTGGAATAAAAAAAACTAAATTTGTTGCTTGTGCTATTTTCTGGTCTACACCTAAAAATAATCCTAAACATAATATTAAAATTGTTCCTCCACCCATGCCTGTTCCACTTACAATTCCAGAAACAAAACCAGTTATTATTTCTATCATATTAAACTCCTAAATATATTATTTTATCATTCTATAAGCTGCATATATTAAAAAACATGTGAATGCAATTTTTAAATATTTAGTAGGTAATTTGTTTAATAATTTTGCTCCAACAATTCCACCTATTATTCCTCCAATGGCACATAATATTCCTATTTTCCAATCTATATAATTATTTTTATAATAAAAAAATCCACTTGTTACCACCATAGGTAAAATACAAATTACAGACGTAGCTCTTGCTTCCACATCTTTCATGTTTAATAAGTAAAGAAATGCAGGAACAAGAATCATTCCTCCACCACTTGCAAAAAGTCCACTAACTATTCCTGATAATAACCCTATTAATATTATTTTCCAATTTAAAAAATTTCTAAACATATATATAGTTTTAGAAATTTTTTTTAAAATATTCAAATTTATTTAATATTTTCATCTTTTATATAATATTTTGTACCTAGCATTTTGTCTGGTAAATATTGTTGTTTTACAACATGCCCTGGATAATCGTGTGGATATTTATAACCTTGAGCATATCCAAATTGTTCCATTCCTTCTGCAGGTGCATTTCGTATATGCATTGGTATTTCACCTGTATCTTTTGAGGATACATCTTCCAATGCTTTATTAATTGCCATATAAGAAGCATTTGATTTTTTAGATGTTGCTACATAAATTGCTGCTTCTGATAAAAGTATTCTTGCTTCTGGCATTCCTATAGAATGCACAGCTTGCATTGCTGAATTTGCAACTACTAAAGCATTTGGGTTTGCCATTCCAACATCTTCAGATGCTGCAATTACAATCCTTCTTGCTAGAAACATGGGATCCTCCCCTGCATTTAATGCTCTTGCTAAATAAAAAACTGCTGCATCTGGGTCGCTTCCTCTCATCGACTTAATAAATGCACTTATATTATCATAATGGCTATCTCCATTTTTATCAAAAATAGCTTTTTTTTGTTGCATACTTTCTGCTGCTATTTTATCTGTAATTTCAATTACTCCATTTGAATTTATATTAGTAGTTAATACTGCTATTTCTAATCCATTTAAAGCTGTTCTTACATCACCACCTGAAATTTCTGCAATTTTTTCAAGAGTACTTTCTTCTATTTTTATATTATATTTTCCTAATCCCTCTTGTTTTGTTAAGGCCATTTTTAATATCTTTAAAATGTTATTCTTAGTAAGTGGTTCTAGTTTAAAAACCATTGAACGAGAAATTAAAGCTTTATTTACTTCAAAATATGGGTTTTCTGTTGTAGCTCCAATTAAAATAACAGTACCATTTTCTACAAATGGAAGTAACGCATCTTGTTGAAGTTTATTAAATCTATGTATTTCATCAATAAACAAAATACATTTTCCTGTAGGGTTAAGAAAAGGATTCTTTGCTTCATCTATAACTTTTTTTATATCTGCCACTCCAGATGTAACGGCATTTAATTTTACAAACTTATACTTTGTTGTTTCACTAATTACTTTTGCAAGAGATGTTTTTCCACATCCTGGTGGGCCAAACAAAATAATACTAGATAATCTATCTGCCATTATTGTTCTATATAGTATTTTATCTTTACCTAAAATATGTTCTTGCCCAACATATTCTTCTAAATTTTTTGGCCTTATTCTATAAGCCAATGGTTCATCCATTTCCATATATACTCCTTTATAATACAAATCTAAATTTACCTTTTTGCAAGATATTTTAGCCCTTGTTTTATTATGTCTTCTATTGTTAAATTATCTAAATTTAAATTTTGCATTACTTTTTCTATTTCTTTTTTATTATATCCTAATACTTGTAATGCAGATATTGCTTCTTCTACTATTTCATTATTAGCAATATTTTGGTTGTTTTCTTTACTTTCATTTTCGAGTAATTGCTCATTTTTTAATTTATCTTTTAATTCTAATATTATTCTAGCAGCAGTTTTGGCCCCAATCCCAGGTATTTTTATGAGTTTTGATGTATCGTTTGTAATAACAGCTAATGCAAAACTAGATGGTTCCATATTAGAAATCATTATAATTGCAGACTTTGCACCTACACCACTCACAGAAATTAAAAGTTCAAACATTTTAAGTTCTTCATTTGTTTTAAAACCATATAAACTTATTTCATCTTCTCTAACATGGTAATGAGTATATACTTTAACAGTACTACCTATTTCGCCAAGTGAATGTATGGCGTTTTCCCCCATAAATATTTTATAACCTATTCCCATTACTTCTATTACAACATATTGACTATTTTTTTCTTCTAAACTTCCTTTTATATATGCAAACATTTTTATCTCCTATCAAACAAATTTTCTTAAATTATATCATAAAAAAATTTTTTTGCAACATAAATTATAATTGCATATTACTATTTTTTCTGTTATTATATATGTATATTAAAAGATAGGAATTAATAAAATGAAGAATTATTATGATGAATTAGAAGTTAGTAGATATGCTTCTCCTGAAGTTATAAATAAAGCCTATAAAATTCTTGCAAAAAAGTATCATCCAGACAGCACAACAGAGAATAAACAACAAGCTGAAGAGCGTTTTAAAAAAATTAGTGAAGCATATGAAACCTTATCTAATGAGAAAAAAAAATTAGCATATGACCAAACACTACCACAAGAAATAGATATTGAACAATATAATAATGTATTATTAGATAATAAAAGATTATCTGCTCAAATATTAGATTTAAAAGCTCAAATTAATACTTTGAACAATAATTATTACTCTAACCAACGAATAAATAATGAATATAATACACATACTAATCAATTATATGAAAATGATAATGATAATAGTAATAATATTAACAATACTGTATCATACGATACTTACACATACACTAAACCTAAAAACAAAAACTACTCATTTATTGATATACTAAAATACAAATTTAGTCAATTATTAAAGAAAATTTTTGCTATTTTTTTAACCATAGTATTAATTTTTATAATATTTTCTATACTATTATATATACCTTATACTAAGAATTTTCTATTAAATAATTTACATTTTGATGAATTTTTTAATTTATTTAATTAAAAAAGGAATAATCTAGACATATATAGGTTAAATTATACTATCAGTATAATTTAACCTATTACTTTCTGTGAAATATAAAATTGTAATGCTATATTTTATATAATATATAAAGAAAGGGTGTTGAATATGTCTTTAGATTATTCTATTATTGGTGAAAGATTAAAAAGAGCTAGAATAGCAAAAGGATATACACAAGAACAGTTAGCAGAAAAAATTGATGTATCTGTTGCCTTTCTAAGTAGAGTTGAAAGAGGGAAATCAAAGGTTAATTTAAATAGGCTTAATCAGTTATGTAGCTTATTAAAAATATCAGAAGGTGATATTTTAACAGGTGTAGGAAGTACTTCAGAAAACTATCTAAACAAAGAATTTTCTTCTTTATTACAAAATTGTCCACCAAATAAAGTAAAACTTATATATGATATAGCAAAAGTTATTATAAATGAAAATAATTGAGCAAACAAAAACTGTTTGCTCAATTATTTTATTACTTAATAGTAATTTTTTATTAGATAACAAATATTTATATTAATACAATATTGTATTAATTAACATTTCTTAATTCTTTTATCATTAAATCTGCAAATACACCATAACCTGTTGTTGGATCTGATACTAACACATGTGTAAGAGCTCCTATTAATTTACCATTTTGCATAATAGGTGAACCACTCATTCCCTGTATAATTCCTCCTGTTTTTTCTAGTAACCTCTTATCTGTTATTTTTACTATCATGCTTTTATTATCCTCATTATTATTTAAAAATACCTTTTGTATTTTTACACTATATTCTTCTTCTTTTCCATTATCTAAAGTACATATAATACTCGCATCTGATTCTTTTATTTCCTTTCTTAACGCAACATCTACTGCTTTAGATGTATCTATATTTAAAATATTTTTATTTTTAATGTATCCATATACTCCAAATTTTGTGTTACTATAAATTTCTCCTATTTCCAAACTATTATCTATACTTCCTTCTATTCTACCTGGATTATCCTTTTCCCCTTTTTTTATATTAACTACCTCTGTTGTAACAAATTCACCTGATGAAATATCTACCATTTCTCCTATATCAACATCTTGTATTCCATGACCTAATGATGCTACTGAATTTGTTTCTTCGTCATAAAAACTTAATGTACCTACTCCTGCTGCTGCATCTCTAACCCATAATCCTAATTTATAAGTATTTGAACTAGTTTTTACTGGTGTAATACTACTATTAATTTCTTTGCCATCCTTTAAATAAGTAATTTCTACTTTTTTTCCTTTACATTTACTTACACAATTTAACAATTCTTCAGTTGAATCAATTACTTCATTATTAATTTTAATAATACTGTCTCCTTGCTCTATTCCTGCTTCTTCATATGGTTTATAAATTTTATTGTCTTCTCCTTCTATACTACTAATTCCAACAACTAAAACTCCTTGCGTATATAGTTTTAACCCTGCTAAATTACCTAATGGAATTACTTTTCTATTTGGTATTACATTTGCAGTAATTGTTTTCAATTTTATACCTAATAGGCTTAAATTATATGTTTTTTGCTCATTTAAATTATCATATTCTCCGTAAATTTGAATCTATATTACTTTTTAACTTTGTTGATGTTTGAATAATTTGATTGTTATTTATTTCTTCAACTTTTACTCCAGCAATAGTTTGTATGCTAATTTCATCTTCTTTAAATAAAATAATATTATCTGGTATAGAAGTAATGTTTGTTACATATGCTAATATTATTAATAAAATAGAAATTAAAAAAATAGGAAATAAATTTTCTTTTAAAAAAAACATAGTTATCCTCCTATTTATAGGATAACCATGTTTTGTTTAAATATAATCTTAAAATTTAAATATTATAAACTTTAGGTCTTATATTGTGTTGTAAGTAAATTTAGATTTTAAATATATTACATTTGATATTAATCTTACTATTTTTTCTTAAGATAAAAATGATTTCCACCAGATGATGAACTTGTATATGTGTAGCTACTAGGTAATTTCAAACATGATGTTTGATTTGAAAAAGTAGATGGTGCATATATATATCCTCCATACCAATATGCTGTACAATTACCACCAGAATATCCACCTATAGTAAAATTAATTGCATATTTACTAGAAGATATTTTAGGATAACTTGTGGCTAGATTGCCAGAGTAACCTATTCTAATATTTCCACCACTTGCTCTAATAGCATCCGCACCTGAATGTACAAATCCGCTATAAATATTAACAGTTCCAGCTTTTGCTTCTATGCCATATCCTTCATAGTTAGTATTTCCAATATCTGGTGTTGTAATACTTGTAGAAGATGTATTTCCTATAGTTGCTGTACCTTCATTATAAATCGCAGCATAACCTTTATTACTATTACTTACTGTTCCACTCGTTACACTTAAAGTAGCTCCAGCATAATTAGTTATAGTATGCCATTGAGATCCAGACACATTTGTTTTAGTACCTGAGATTGTTGTTTTACCCCAGTTAGATATAGCCGCATTCTTTGAGATTGTACTACCAGTAATTGTTCCTCCACTTATTGTAGCAGAATATCCTTCATGAGTTGTAATACCTGGACCATAATTTGACTGAACTGCTCCACCAGACATTGTCAATTTACCATAATTTGAAATTGCGCCTGTTGTATTTTCATCGTCGCCATCATTTCCCCCTGTAATTTCACCACTCTTAATTTTAATTTCTGCATTATTTCTAATTGCAATTGCCATTCCACCTATATTATTAATGATTGGTTCCGTGTCATTATCCCCTATTGTTGCATTACCAGTTTCAATAAAAACAGCAGCATATTTAGTACTTACAGCATTACATATTACTTCTCCATCTAATAGATTTAATGTTGGCTCAACTTTAGTATCTTTATCTTTAATGTTAAGAATTGTACTGTATGTTGATGATGATATTTCTGTATTTCCGGATATAGTCAAATTTCCTCCACTATTCCATATAGCAGCATGCTCAGTAGTTGAAGGTCCTTCAAACTTTCCTCCTGTAATTGTTGCATTACATTCAGAATGAACAGATAATGCAGGACCATAATTTGTACTGAAAGAACCACCAGAAATAGAAACCGTTCCCATATTTGCAACTGCTGCAGTACTTATAGAACCTGAACCCCCTCCTGTGTACGTACCACTATTAACGATAAGAGTTCCTCCAGCCATATTTTGTAAAGCATGATTTAATCTAGAAGTTACTATAATATTATCAGCAATTAAAGTTCCATAATTAGTAATTCCTATTACATTAGATGCTATAATTCCACCTGTTCCTGATCCTTTTATAGTTACTGTTTTTCCACTTGAAATTGTTATTTTATTGTTTATTTTTGTTAATACATAACCTTGTAAATCAATGGTTATATTCTTATTTGCTGTTGGTACTGAATTATCTGAATAGTTATTTGTTAATTTTAGTGTGTTTCCTTCAGTTACACCTGAAAAAGCTTGTGCCATTGTATCATAGGTATTAATTATATTATTACTTCCATCATATTCTACCCAATTAGACATTTTTGTTAATTTCTCTGTTAAGGTAATATCATATGTTACATACTGAATAATATCTCCTGGATTATATATATTTGTTCCATCTGTCCATTGTAATATATTTCCAGTTCCCGCATATGCATGTCCAAATAAGTCGCCTTTTACTTCATGATTTTCTCCATAGTTAACATTGTATTCAACAAATTGTCCACTATTTGTTGTATATTTTATAGTAAATCGATTTTTAGTCCATTGAGCATCTAAGACCAAGTCTTCATTACCAGTATATGTACTGCCATTTTGATAAATCTGGCTTTTACCTCTTACTTTCCATCCTGCAAAATCATATCCATTTTTAGTAACAAAACAATTTATTGTGTATGGTATATTATATTCTTTTGTATCATTTCTTATTAAGCTACTATCTGAGTAATATTGTATTATATTATTATTTGCCCATACTGCTTCAAATACTGTATCTTTTTCAACTGTATAAGTACTATTTGCTATGTTTGTTGATGGATAATATGTTCCTCCATCTGTTCTTTCTGTCCAATATAGGAATGTTTTTTCTCCACTTGGATCTGTTGGTACATCAGTAGGAATATTAATAGTTGTTCCAGCCTTTACTCTTTGTTTTGGTGGTATATTTTCCGCATTTGCTACTTCCCCTGGAATATAATTTACGTTAAATCTTTCTACATATTCAGCATTAAATGCAGCATCTAGTAATTTTGTTGTTTTATATCTTTCTCTACCTAATGCCAAAAAATATGACTGTTTCACTTTATTATCTGTTGATGAAGCACGAACATAATTATATATACTTTCATTGTTATTTACAGAAGAATTAATACATTTATAACATGCAAGTTCATTGTGTTTATAATAATAACCTTTTGTTACTTCTTCAGTAACATTATCTGTCGTTTCATATGTTACTTTTTCAAAGCTACCTATACGATATCCTGTTGTACTCTTATTTTTAATTTTTGGACATCTTATATCATGATAATCGTTTCCATCTGTAAAATAAATTAAATTTGCATTTACAAATTCTGAACTATTAGTACTATTTAAAATACAATAATTGTTGTAGTTTTTAAAACCTAAATTCATTCCTTGTACTAAACTAATTACAGAAATATTACTGTATACTTTTTCCCAATCTTCATCTGTAAATTTAGGCATTTTATAATTTATTCTTGTTTTATTTGCATATGCTGTAATAGAAGAATTTAATGTTTCTTCTATTTTATTTTTTATTATTTCTTTTTTATGTACTGAAAATGCAGAATTTTCGTTTTCTGGGTCATTACTATTATTTATATTTAAGTAACTTTTCAAGTCTCCAATTTTAGCAGTGTTTAAAAACCAATTTGTAAATTCATAAGCACTTTTATAGTATTGATATGCCGATTTATCAGCATCAATTTTATTTTTATGATTTTTATCAATATATTCTGTTAAATTTTCTGGTATAATTTCTAATCCTTTATATTTTATTGTAGCTCCATTTGGTACCTTTCCATCAGATGTTTTTGTAAAACCACTATAATCACTCAAATTAGCTAAATATCCAGCTTTTGTAGTATATTTACCATTTATTGTTCCTGAAACTGCAACGTAATTATCTAATGTATATCTAATTATAATGTCTCCTTGTATCTTCTCAGCATAATAAACATAGTTTCTTAAATTATGTTTATATTCCTCTTTTTGATTTTCATATGGTGCATACATATAAAACCCATCATATAGTCCAAAAACAATCGCTGGTATATATTCTTCTATTGCATTATTATTATATAATCCCAAATTACATGTTGTACTTAAACTGTTTTCAAAAGCTTTAACAGATGCTTTAATATTGCTTCTTTTTTTTTCTGTATTATTAGAGTATGGATCATTTTTTGTATTCATTTCAAAAGCAAAAATAGCATCATGCGTTGCAGAAACTATACCTGTATTATACATATTTTGTTTATGTATAGTTTGAATTTCATAACCAATATATGCGGATAATACAAGTACAATTGGAAGTATAATAATAATAAAAATAACTGTAAAGTTTTGTAATTTCATAATTACACCTCTAAAATTTTATTAAAAGCAAAACGCTTAGGCATCATTTTTTTATTTGAATTTACAATTACAAGAAGTAAATCTCAAATATAATAGCACTTATAACAAATCTAATTCTTAAAAAATTTACTATTATATAAAAATAGGCAAACACTGTCATTTATCTCTATCATCAACTATTATTTGCAGAGATGTTTTTTGACTATGTTTACCCTTTTAACTTATTAAGAACTATATCCTGTTGTAACCACAACACCACTTGCTTGTCCTGCAATTACATAAGATTCGTTACCTGTAAGTCCAAATAATACATTTTTAATCATTTGTGATATTGTTGTATTTATATTTTTAACAGAAACCTTAATATAATCTCCTTCTTTTAGGTAATATGTACCTATATCGTTCAACACACCTTCTATTTGTGTAGTAAAAATAGAATAATAAGTAGTGTCTCCTATTTTAGTATTATCTGTTTTTTTACCAGGATTAACATCTGCTACATTTATTGTTAATTCTATATCATAACTATTATTTGTTGCTGCAAGTTGTGATTCTAATTGTTCATAATCTTTTTTTGTTAATGTTCCTTTAGCTGAAACTGTATTAATAAAATTATCTAATGTAGTTTGTATGTACATTTGTGATGTATCATCGTTTCTATCTGCAATTGCTGCAAGTGGAAATATAAACATTAAAACTGCTGCTAAAAAAATTGCTACTATTGTAGTTAAAGAATCTCCCATATTTTCCTCCTATTTATTAATTATAATATAAACTACTTCTACTGTTGGTAATTGAAATTGTTCTAAAAGTTCTTCTTGTAAATACTTACTATTATCTATTTCATTTATAACTTCAATTATTTCTTTTGCATTACTTAAAATATTATAAATATCTTTTCCTTTGTATTTTTTTGTATCTTTTTTGTATTCATTACCTGATATATCTGCATTAATTCGTCTTATAATTTCTTTTTCATGTCCATACCAAGGTGCTCCAAATTTTTTTTGTTTTTCAGTTGAACCTTCAATTTCTAATTTATATAATTTCTTTAAATCTATTTCACCTATGCTTGAAATATATGGATTTTTTATATATTCATTTATTTTTTTTTCGTAGTCATCTAATATCTCTTCTGCCTTTCTACTTCCATTTACAGCAGTGCTTGTCCAGCTTTGAATAAAACTTTCTGTACCACTATCAAATCTTGCGATTGGCTCTCCTGTTGATGAAATAAGTGTAACACCATAGTCTTCTAAATGATATCTATAGATTGTTGATATAACATCCTCTACTTCTACAATTCTATGTCCTTTGGTTGTAATTTTTGCGTTCTTTGCATTTTCTTCACTTTTGACTGCATCTGAACTTATGTATAATTTACCCTCTAAATCTGCGGCTTCTAAATATTCTTGTGAATCTTGTATTTTTACAACATCATCTGCAGTTTCTTTTGCATTTGAAAACATGGTAAATGCAACTGTAATTGCAATTGTAAATATTAAAACTGCTGCTGCAATTTTTAAAGCTTCTACTGCATTTTCCATATTTTCCTCCTATTATTTTATATTTGTTATATAACCATCTTTGTAATCAGCTGTATATTTACCAGCATCTGATGTTGATGGTATAGTTAAAGTACCTTTAAATTTAACTGGATGATCTTTATTTACAGCATTAGATGCAATTATTTTTTGAAGTAATGTTGATACTTGAGACTTAGTAAGATCTTTATTTAAATAACTTGTAAACTGAGTATTAAATGTTGTAATTGCTGTAGCTTTCATTGTTGATTGGCTTGCCTCTGTTGTATCTGATGTTGAATTTAATAATTTAACACCTACAGATATTAATATAATTACAACTAAAATACTTCCAGCAATTAATAAAGCTTTTGTTGCGTTTTCCATATTTTCCTCCCATTAATTTTGAATATTCTTTATATTGTTTTATATTTTTAATCACATGCTAAAGGATATACTAAATATATATCCTTTAGCATATGGTTAACCATATGCTTTATTTATTTTATCCATTTATTTAATTGACTCATTGCATTATTTGCAGTTTGTGCTGCTGCATTTGCTTGTGATGATAATTGATTTCCTGTACTTGTTGCTTGTCCTGAGACATCGGATGTAGAATTAAATATTCTCATACCAAATGCTATTAATAATATTACAATTAAAACTGCTGCAGCAATTAATAAGGCTTTTGTTGCGTTCTCCATATATAATTCCTCCTTTGTTTTTTATACTTTTTATATAAAAATTAGATTATATTTAAATCTAAACTTTAATGACTTTTTAAACAAATATCTTAATTTAATATTATTCTACTTCTTGAGATATTTGTATATATTTTATCTTACTTGTTTGTTTATGGTATTGTATATCTGTTATTTTAAATGTTGCTGTATTAAAATTTGTAATAAATTCATTTGTGCCTACTTTATCTATTACTTCCATTCTATATGTTGTTGTCTTTTTTGTATTTTCATTTGTGATCATAACTAATTCTATAATAATGCTATTTTTATTATTATCTATGTATCTTCCATTTTTATCTTGCTGCACATTATTTTTTTTGTTGTTGTCTATTGCTTTATGTATTAAAGTTACAACATCTGTTCCATAAATATCTTTTTTTGTATATTGCTCATATTCACTATTTTGCTGTTTTGATACTGTTATTTTTTTATAGTTAAAACTTATACATACAACACAAATTATAATTATTATAAATAATATAATTGTGATAATAGCAATATTCTTTTTCAATATTTTCTTCCTTTCTACATTATACTATTTTATAGATATTAATGCAAGAATTTTTTATAGTTTAGCAAAATTTTCCTTTTGCTCACTTCGTTCGCTCATCGTCATCCAAGATTTTCTTTAAAAATCTCGTTTGCCAAATCTTTTCTTCGAAGCCTTCTCGTTCGCTCATCGTCATAGTATATATTTTTTGTTGTAGGGGCAGACGCCCCTGTCTGCCCACGTAAGCACAATGAATAGCGAATGATTAATAATGAATAATTATTTTATACTATATTTCTTTTTCTCCTGCAGGAGCAAAAGTAATATTAGATACTCGTCCGGTAGATTGATCATAAGATATGTTTATTGTATAGACTTTTTGCATTCTTTTTCCATTTTCCACTTTAATTTGAGTTAAATCTTCTTCTATGTTATCCACTCCATACTTTGGATATTCTACACCATTACTTTTGGCAAAATTGCATATTGTAACTACTTGATGTATTGTTAAATCTTGTCCTAGATATTTTGTAAAATTAGAATTAAATATTTCTATTTCTTCTGCACTTAATCTTTTATTATAGCTTTCAGATGTTCTTCCTGTATTTTGAAACAATGTAACCATTACCCAAATTATAATAATTGCAATTAATATTCCACCTGCTATTAATAAAGCTTTTGTTGCATTTTCCATAACATTTTCCCTTCTTAATTTATATTATTGGTCGTCAATTTCTACTTCTATAAAAGCAATTTTAGAAACTCTACCATAATCTCCATCATATTCTATATTTTCACACTTAAAAGCTCTTCTTTTTAAATCTTCTAAACTTTTTGCATTATTATTTTTGTCTATAAATTGATATTTTTCTCCTTCTTCTTTTTTTAATTTTAATTTACCTTTTATTGTGCATTCTATTCCATTTTTTATATAGGTAAATGGTTTATTTTTATCAAATGTAATATCAATTTCAAAACTATTATTTGTTTTTTCTTGATAATTTCCTGCACGATTAATTACAGTTACAACTTCTGTTCCATATACATATTGGTCTAAATATTTTACATAATCTTTATTAAACTCTTCTATTTGTGCAGCTTCTTCTGCACTAAGTTGTTTTCTTTGAAATTGTGCAACATTTCCATACATTCTAACAAAAACTGCAATTAATACAATAGCAATTAAAATACTTCCTGCAATTAATAAGGCTTTTGTCGCATTTTCCATAGAATTTTCCTTTCTTATTATATTTTAAATATTTTTAATATACGTTTGTTACATGATGCTTGCTTGCATTCCAGAGAATGCATTATTCATACTTCCTAAACCTATTACAACTAATGGTATAATTAGGTACCCAACAAATAAACAAATCATTGGTGCAAATCCTATTGCTCTTCCTATTAAAGATTTTCTAGATATTAATCGGTTATTAGTTTCCTTTCTTTTTTCTTGGTAATAATCCCTTTCTGTATCTAGTTCATCGAATGCTTCTCTAATTGGTATTTTTTCTACTGCAGATTGTAGACTTTCTACTATTCTAATAAATAGTGGAAAAGTTATGTCATTTTTTAATTCTTCTAATGCTTCCCAAGCACCACTTTCATAGTTATTAACACATTTTGTAATTGGTTCTTTAAATATTTTTGCATATCTTTCTAACCACTCTAGAATTATTTCAACATTTACTCTTTCTATTTTCATTAACATAACAATAATTGTTTGGAATTGCATTACTTCATCTTCCATTTCCATTTCTCTCATTTTTATTTGGAAGTATAGAAGCCATATTGGTGCCATATAACCTAGGTATGAACACCCTATTGCTATAATTAATTCTATCCATTGTAAATATTCATTATCAATTGTTTGTAATTTAGTATAAATTCTATCTACTGCTTCATCAATATCTTCTTGAGTTGCATCGCTATATTGTGGAGAAGTTGTTACTGCTATTTGTAATTGTTCTTTCGTTATTCTCTTTCCTCTATATTTATCTAAAAAAACATTATCTGATTTTAGAATATCTTCTGCTTCTGCTTTTTCACTTTCTGACATTCCTACAATACTGCTACCAGATGAAGTATCAGTATAAATAAACTCTACTGCAATAGAATGAACTTTATTTACCAAAAGAATTGAAACAAAAAATACAGCAATACAGCACACAATTCTATTAATATATAACCATTCCATTTTTAGTTTAGATGCAGATCTTTTCAATAAATTAATTATTTTTCTGTAATCTTTTGTTCCTTTTTTGGGAACAAATAAATTTACTATTTTTTTAATTAATGGTTTTTCATATAATTTCTTTTGCCATGGATTTTCATTTGTTACTGTTTCTATTGAACCATTATCTTTTACCTTTCTAACTAGCATAAAACATACGGCTGTTAAAACTAACAATATTGTTTGAACAATAAACCCTAATTTTCCATTGTAAAAACTAGCAGTAAAATCGAAATTTGAAATTGACCAATTTTTAACAGCTTCTATAAATAAACATGGTACAATAGCTATAAATGATAGACTTTGAAATACATAGTCTAATTTGTCCCTTTTTAAAATTTCTATTTGCATTTCTTGGGTAATATTATTTATATTTTTTAAGTACAATGAACCATCTTCATCAATTCTGTCACCAAACTCTTTTGTTAAATAAGAAATTCCCGCAAATTCTTTTAAATAACTATTAGGTGCAACATCATAATATTTTTCTAATTCCGTTTCTGGATCATCAGAAATTAAGATTTCGTATATTTTATCTGCTTGTCTAGACACTTCTTTTTCATCATCTTGTGCAACTTGATAAATTGCTTCTTCAACCATATTTGTTTCATGGTAAGCATGTCTTATTTCAGAAAAGAATTCTATTTGTTCTCTTAATATTTTATTATCTAATTTATCTACACTTCCACTAATTAGAATTTCAACAATAAAAATTTCAAATATTAGTAAAATAAACATTAATAAAGAATTGCTTTTTGCAACATATATAATAATTATAGTTAAAGGTATAATAACTAAAATTGCTTTAGTTAAATATGCTGCAGTTTGTTTTCTTGTTAAGTATTCATCATCAACATTTAAAATTTCTAGTTTTCTTCTTAATTTAGCTAAATATCTTTTTAAAAATGGTATTTTTGTGTAAGAAACATATAATTTTTGATATATAACATCTAATGAAAATGTGTGTTTTTCGGTTCCCTTTTTTAATTCTTTAGCATATTTTATATCAGCTTTGCTAACAGATTTTGATAGAATAAAATACCAAATTAAAATACCTAATAATCCAATTCCAGCAATTCCAATAATAATATAAAATAAAGTATCATTCATAATTAATGTTTCTCACCTCCTATTTTAAAGGTTATAGGTTAAATATTAGCGTTTTGAATTTAATTTCTAATTTTTAACTTTTATCTTTTTTATTAGATAAATTTTTCATTCTTTTATGTGTATTATTAACTATATTGTTGCGTTTTTTGGTTTCCTTCCTCTTTTTTTTGCTCCAATAGGCTCTACTGATGTTGTAACAGTTTGAAGTTTATCTTTTACTATATCATCTGAATATGTACCCCAGTTTTCCTCAACAAATTTGTCAAATTCTTCTTGATCTGTTTCATCCATATTTGTTCTCATTTCTCTTAAATTTTGTTCAGATATTTTATTTGTAATAACATATCCATCATTAATATATTCCATAATATTAACATATCTATAAGTTTCTCTATCTGTTATTTTTGTAAAATAGTTTGTTACATTATCTATAAATTTATCTAATTTTCCTTCTAATGTTTTCTCTTTACGATGGTCATATGTATATGTATTTTTATTTTCAACTGGTATACATTCTGTTACTCTTTCTATATAACGTCTACCTCTAAAGTCTTTTACTAAGTGAATATCAAAATTTAAAACTTGTATAACTTGCTCTTCTGCTGTTTTTTCATCTTTAAATACTCCAGTTCTTAACATTGAGTTTCTAAGTGCGGTTACTAAGTTTGGAAATGTTTTTGCATGGTGTGTAAATAATGTAAATTTAGAAGCTACTTGAGCTGCTTGAATCATCCAAGATGCAACAGGGTCTGTTGCAACCTCACCAATAATATTAACAGAACCATCAGTTTTCTTTTGAACATCCAAACCTTCTTGTCCAGATATTGTATCTGTTTCTCTAAAGGTTAAAATGTTTCTTGTAGGATATATTTTTCTTAAGTGCAACTCAAACGCTGTTTCTTGAACCCTTATGTTCATTGTTTCATATATGTTTTCTATCATACCCATAAGCATTGTTGTTTTACCACAACCTTGCTCACCAGTAAGAGATATAATTCTTGCTCCTTTTACTAAGAATTTTAGTAAACTAATTGCTTTTTCTTTACCATCACATGTAATTAATTGCTCTAATGTTGCTCTTTTTACATCAAATTTTCTTACAAAGAATGCCCATGTTTCTGAAAAGCTTGGTCTTACAACAACAACACGAGAGCCATCCTTCATTTCGTTAATTTTATAACCATTTGTATCAGATAATTGACCTGGATTATTGTATTTATATATATTTTGACAAACTCTTTTTAATTCACTTTCTGTTCCGAAAGATAAGAATTCTAATCTTATAGATTTACCCTGGAAGAAGATCCATATACTATCACAAGCTCTTGGAACTCTATTTTCTAGTACTTGATTTAAGTAATCTCCATCTGTTTGTGCTACTTGACTTAGAAAAGATTCAGGTAAACCAGAAACACCTCCTGATACACCATCAATATTCATATCTCTTATTTCATCTATACTACTGTAACCCTTATAATGTTGGTATATTCTTTGTACAACAATGTTTAACTTATCTTGAAATGTTAATTCTATCTGTTCTTTTTCATAAATATCGCTAATTTCTTCTTTTGTAATAACATAACATGGTTTTGCCTCACCTTGTATATATTTTAAAGATGCTAAATCATATTTTTTTATTAACTGAGTTAAAGCTTCATATGCAAATTCTTTTTGATATGTATAAATTAAAATATCAAATTTATCTTGAGGAGTTAGTAATGATGGTATATCAAATGGAATAGCTTTTGATATGTTCATTTCAGATATTCCATATTCTTTTAATAATAAGTCGTAAATTAATGTTTTAACATATTTCTTATCATTAACATCACCATATGTACATCCCTTTAAAGCCTTTTTTAATTCATACTTTTTGTTTTTTCTTCTTTTTAATTCTTCTTCAGATAAACCAATATCATATAAATTAACTTTTGTAATTTCGTCCAATCTTTTTTTAACAAAAGCTGTAATTTTATCTAAATTATAAGTTTTTTCATCTACATCTATTTTTTCATCCACTTCAGCATTTTGTTTTTTCTCTATTGATTTTATCATTAAAAAGGCTGTAACAATAATAATGGCTATTATTAATAAAATATTAATCATTTAGGATTATCTCCTTTCTTTACATTTTCATTTGTAATTCTTGATATCTATATAAAATTCCTTCTATTAATTTTTTAACTTCTAAATATAATTGTAAATTTTCATCTTCATTTTTTAAAGTTCTTACTCTTAATAAGAATTCTGCTAACGTTCCTTCCATAGTAGTTTCAAAAAGTAATGTATTATAAGGAATATAGAAAATTGGTTGTTTTTTCCAAACTGTTCTTACAATATTTTTAACATTATATTTAGAATTTTTATCATATTTACAAATATTCCAAATTATTTTGTATGAGTTTATATATTTTTGCATTTCTTCTATTTTAAAACATTCTTCTAATGTATTTGTTCCTTGTTCTGTATTTAAAATAATTTCATTTGAAATATCTAATATATCAAATATTTGCTTAAATTTTGTTCCTTTTTTTAAATCCACTATAACATAATCATAGTATTGTGAAGCATTAAAAATAATTGTTTTTAAATATTCTAATTGTTCTTCTATAGAAATTTCTTTATTTCTTGAAGAGTATAAAATTTCTAATCTATTTTTATATATAATTTTAGTATAATCTTTTATTATTTCTGGGGTAACTCTATTGCTTTGAGCTATTTTTAATAAACCATTTATTCCTGTATCTAAATTTACTTGAGGACCTGATATAAATGATTTTATTATTTCTTTATTAGATTGCTGTGAACCAAAGCAGTTTTCTAATGATTTATTAAAAAAATCTGCTGAAATTAATATTGTTTTATAGTTATGTTCCATAGCCATAACAGTAGAAGCAACTGCAGCAGCTACTGTTTGTCCTATTGTTTTTTCACTATTACTCCAAAAAGTTATAATAGGCATTTTTATCCTTCTTTCTCAATTAATTTCATAATTCTTCTTAAATTCGTTAAGTTAATATCTGGTATAATATCAGTTATTAAATATTCTAAATTATCTCTATAAGTTAATGATAAATTTTTCATTTTTATTTTATTAGTCTTTTGATTTTCAATCATTACTTCTATATCTTTTGTCTCATATGGAAAGTTTATTATTTTATCATTCCATTTTATTTTATAACCTAATGCTATATACTCTAAATAATAACTATCCTCAGGATTAATTTCTGTAGAGAATACTATTTTTGTTAACTCTATTGGCTGTTTTATTTTACTAATTGCTTCTAATCCTTTTCTTATTGAGTATAAATCAAAAGATGTTACAAAATAATTTTTTATAGTTTCATTATTATAAAAGTTTTCAAATCCTTCTATGGTATCAATACTTACAAGAGCATAATCGTATTTTGCTTTTTTATTTTCTGTAGCACCAATATATTTTTCTATTTCTTCATAGCTTTCAAATCCGATTGCTATATCTATATCTTCAAATCTTGTTATGTATGATTTTGTTGGGTTTATTACTGGAACAACATATTTTGACTTTTGTTCTAAAGTTGTATCAATAATAATTATTTTTTTACCTAACATATTAAGAATTTTTGATGTATACAGCAATAAGTCTAATTTGTCAAAAGCACCAATAAATGTAATGTTTTTCATTTATTCCTCCTATGAATTTATTCTGTTTCTTGACTTGCTGAATCTAAAACTCCAAAATATGCTTGTCTTGTTTCTTTTAAACTTTCAATTTCTTCTTGTATACTTGTTTCTAAGTTTTCTAACCCAGTTTCGTCATATCTACTTAATTGACTATTAATTCTTGAATTTCTTATTTCTTTTAATCTTGCTGAAAATCTTCCTTGTCCATCTGATATTTGTGAAGTAATGTTAGGATCTCCATAAATTAATGAAGCAACAGTTGCATTTGGAGTATATGTTGGGCTTGCTGCATCTTGCATACCTGGTTGTGAATAAGTTGTTGCATATAATTTAGAACCAGCCATAACATAGTATTCTACAATAGCATTACTCATTGTTAATATTTCTTCTTCATTCATTTCTATCCATACAGTTGATGCATTTGCATTTTGTACACGTTTTTTTGCAACTACAATATAATCTCCACCATCTGGTAATTGTAATCTTACATCTATATAGTCTCCTGCAGCTAATTGTGTAGGTAATGAAATCATATTATATTCTTGTACTCTTGAGTCTTTAGTTATTTGTGAATCTTTTGCTGTAATCATATTGTTAGATAAAATTGTTCCCGCTGTTAAATCTATTTTAGCTATTGATCCCACAACTACATTTGTTGCATCTGTAGGTACAGTTTGACTATTTGCTTGTTTCATTACTACATCTGCCTCTGTAATTTCGGTTCCAGATTTTATAGTCTTATTTAAAACTGCTACACTAACAATTTGTCCACCTTTTGTTCCTATACTTCCGTTATTTTGTAAAAACATATATAATAATACACATAAAATTAGTCCAACAACTAACCCTATAATTAGTCCTATTAAAATTGAATTTCTTTTCATTTTTTGCATTGGATTTGCTACCATTTGCTATTCCTCCTTCTTATTTATACAAAAATTGCATAATAATACATTTAATATTATTGTACTATAAAAACCGACTCAAATCAACAATTTGAGTCGGCTGTAACATAAAAATAATATTATTGTAATAATAATGTAATATTATTTATAAATATTTATAAATAGCCTTTTCTACACCATTAGAGTTATTATCTTCTGTAATAAAATCTCCTATATTTTGTGCTTCTAGTGCACTATTTTTCATAATTACACCAATACCAGCATTTTCTATCATTTTTTTGTCATTCATATTATCTCCAATACAAATTACTTCTTCCTTTTTTATGTTTAGAAGTTTTATTAAAAATTCAATTGCATTCCATTTATTTACATTTTTATTAGAAACTTCTGTATAAAAGTACTCTATATTTACTTCTTCTGTTCCAACTTTAATTATCTTTTTAGACATATGTTCAACATCTAATACATCTACTCCATTTATTTTTCTTATTTTTTGTATAATATTATTAAAAATAATTTTACTGTTATCACATATAATAATTTTTAAAATGTTCAAATTTACATTTTCTATGTATTTATATATGTCTTCCACTATTTCTATATTTGTCTGATTTTCTAAAGCCTTTTGAGAATTTTCACTATTAAAAACTTTTACATTATAATTTAAGCTTTCTGTAATAATTCCCATGCTTGTATAAACATTAAAAAATATACTATTTTCCTTACACATTTTTATAATTCTTAGTGCTTTGTCTTTTTTTATAAAATTTTCATAAATATTTTTATTATCTTTTATATTAAAAATATTTGCACCATTTCCAGCAATTAAAAAATTTTGTATTCCTAAATCTAGACTAATTTTTTTCATAGTTTGTGGATCTCTACCAGAAGCCAAAACTACTTCTACATTTTTGTTTAATGCATATTTAATTGCTTCCCTATTTTCTTTTGAAATTTCACCATATGAATTTAATAGTGTTCCATCTAAGTCAACTGCAAGTAATTTGTACATTTATTCCTCCATTTTTAGTTAATTTATTAATATTTTTATTCTATTTTTATATTATACATTTAATATTATTATTTCGCAAGATTATTTTATTTTTTTATTTTGTAAAAATTTCCAGTTTATTTTTTTTAAATTTACAGATGATAGATATTGAAAAACATTTTAGTTTTTCTATATTTATAAATTTCCTAGGAGGTGAATTAATAATGGCAAGAAGTAATCAAAAAGTAGTTCCTGAAGCAAAAGAAGCTTTAGACAAATTCAAATATGAAGTAGCTAGCG
>CANQZV010000014.1 GCA_947628425.1 uncultured Clostridia bacterium
GTTTGATGTCCAAAATGAACACCTGCTTCTAGTAATTGTTTCATTGCAACTACTGCCATTTTAAATTCCTCCTTTTAGTTTTTCCTCCATAAGGCTTAACATTATATGCTAACCTAAATTAACTTTAGGCACCAAGCAAAAACTAACCTTATGTGTGTTTTTAACTATAATATTATAACAAGAAACTATTAAAAATGCAATAGTTTCTTGTTAATTTTCAATAATTTTTTGTTGCATTTCAAATGATGTTGTAAAAGTATATATAAAATGATTTTTATTAATTTTTTTTAATTTTATACTCTTCCATATATTTTTTATTTTATTTAAGAGTATCTTTATATCTTTTTTAATATGTGTTTTTTTCATTTAAATTGCTTTTTCGGTACATACTTTACCATATATACCGCCACCACCAGCTTGTATATTCATATTACCTTCTCTTGCATTAATAATATTCTGTGCAATTTTTTCTCCTACAACTGCTTCAATATCATCTTTTGATAATTTATGTAATATATTCATTTCTGTTTCAAAATTTTCTAATAATCTATCAATTGTTTTTCCACCTAAACCAGGTATAAATGTTAGTGGAATTTGATAAATATATGATGGTCTATTTTTTGGACTTTTAGTTTTTACTTTATCTTTAATTAATTCTATTCTATCAAAAACACCCATTGTTATATTTGAACTATCACAATCATTACATTTTGTAACTGGAGCTTCCCCAGAAATTGGTTTATTGCATTTTTCACAATAAGTTCTATGATATTTTCCAAGTTTTGGATCTAGTCCATAATTTGCTATAATTTTTCTTCCATCCTCATTTTTTAATGCTTTTAAAATTTCTTTAAAACTAATATCTTCTACTAAAATTTTGTTATATTCTCTTGCAATTTTTGGTAATGAATGAGCATCTGAATTTGTTAAAAATGTTCTAGTTTCTAGTTCAGAAATTTGGTCTGCTAAATATGTATCTGATGATAATCCTAATTCAATTGCAAATATTTTATTAAATTTCTCTTTAAATATTTTTTCCAATCTATCTGTACAATTTCCATAAAAACTTTTATGAGGAGTAAATGCATGAGCAGGTATTAATATTCCATTATATTTTTCTACAATATCGACTAATTCATAAGCAGAAATATCTGCTCTTTGTGAACTTAGTGTAATATTTTTAATATGATTTTTCATTTCATTAGAAAAACCTTTTATATCTTTTAAATGTGGAAAATAACATAAATTATGTGCACTTCCTGTTTTTCCATACTCATTTATTTCTGATGTTTCTATTTCACTACCTAATATTATACAAACTTTATCTTTATATATAATTCCACCATCTGCTATTTCATATGCTTCACCTTGTTGTAAAAAATTTTCTATATCTTCTATAACATATGGTGATGCACAATCTATAATTCCTACTACATTAATTCCTTTTCTTTCTACACATTCTTTTGCAATATTTGCAAAATTCAATGATTTTGCAGCAGTTATTTTGATTGGTTTATTATTTTCGCTTCTTCCTATGTGTATATGAAAATCTGCAAATACTTCGTACATTTTGATTCTCCTTTATTAATAAGTATTATAATTCTAATAAATCAGAAAAATCGGTTCTATTATTTTTTGTTATTAAAATATTATTTTTTTCTTTTTCTTTCTTTAATCTATTTTCGTATTTTTGTGTATCATGAACATCAGATGAAACAGTATTTATTCCAATTCTAGTTGCTTCAATTTCAGAATAATTTTTGTTTATTTCATTAAAACAATCTTTTCTGACTGTAATACCTCCATTTTGTATTACATTTTGATGTATATCATTTTCTCCTTTTTCCATCATACTCTTACCCCTTCTTCCATATATACAAATTCCTTAAAAGGTTCTAAAAATCTATTATTAAGTCCTTTTAAATTTCTATATTCTGTTAAAACTAAAGCTTCATCTATTGGAAAGCCTTTTCTTTCTGGCCTATCTAATACTAATCCTCCAAAGCTATCTACTAATTCTAAAATGTCACTTTCTGGTTCTCTTGGAGTACTTCCACTATATCTATTTACTTCTTCACATATTTTACAAAAACGTTTATTAAATCCTAAAGTTGATAAATAATTTGCTCCATCTTTTGCGTAATTTTTTATTGTATTTAGGTCTGTTGCATCCTTTTTCTTTTTGCAACCACATAGTAGACATGCGGTAATTACTAAATTTTTATCAACTTTTAAATTTATATCTTCCATAAATAATCGTGCAATTTCTGTTTTTAAAATAACGGAATTGTCAAAGAAAATTCCAGTTCTTTTTTGAAGATAATATACAATTTCCATTTTTTTTATATAGTCTTTCTCATTTAAAATATAATCTGCGAAAGTTTCCATATATTTCTCCTTGTATCTTTAAATATTACATATTTTTACAAAAATATTATATTTCAAAAAAAAATATAATACAATATTTGTTACATAAATGTCATAATAATGTAACAAAATTGTATTATATTTAAAAATATTTATTTTTATATTTAATTTGTATATTTAAATTTTTTTAACATTTTAGCTTTAAATTTCTATTTGATTTATTGCATTTCTTGCAAGTTCATCACATCTGTTATTAAATTCGTTATTGCTATGTCCTTTTACTTTTATAAATTCTATTTTATGAACCTTTGTTAAATTATATAGTTCTTGCCATAATTCTTTATTTTTTACAGGCTTTTTATTAGAATTCTTCCATCCGTTTTTTATCCATCCATTTATCCATTTCTGATTAAATCCATTAACAACATATGCACTATCACTATATAATTGAACTTCACATGGAAATTTTAATAACTTTAATCCTTCAATAACAGCTGTAAGTTCCATTACATTATTTGTAGTATTTTCTCTATTTCCCGATATTTCTTTTTTATTGTTTTTATACATTAAAATAGTTCCCCATCCTCCTGGTCCTGGGTTTCCTGAACATGCTCCATCTGTGTAAATTATTACTTTTTCCATTTTTATATCTCCTAAATATATTGTAATTTATATTTTAAATACTTTATTTATTGTAATTAATTTTATTTTATGGTATTATATCAATAAATAATTTATATTACAATAGGGAGTTATTTTTTATGCCAAATGTTATTGGAATTGTTGGAGAATATAATCCATTTCATAATGGTCATAAATACCATTTAGAGGAATCTAAAAGAATATCTGGTGCGGAGTATAGTATTGCAGTTATCTCTGGTAATTTTACTCAACGTGGGAATGTATCTATTATAGATAAATGGACTAAAGCAGAAATGGCAATTACTAATGGTATTGATTTAGTAATTGAACTTCCTACAATTTATAGTATTTCTAGTGCAGAAAATTTTGCTTATGGTGCAATAAAAACATTAAATGCGTTAAATATAGTGGATTATATTTCCTTTGGTAGTGAACTAGGTAATTTAGATATTCTTAATCAATTTGCTGATATTTTTTATAAGCAACCATCTGAATATGTTTCATTATTAGAACATGAATTATCAAAAGGGTTATCTTTTCCTAAAGCAAGAGAAAATGCTGTATTAATGTATTTAAATGATATTAGAAAATATTCTAATGTACTTTCTAGTCCAAATAACATTTTAGGAATTGAATATTTAAAAGCATTAAAGAAAACTAAAAGTATTATTAAGCCATTAACAATTAAAAGAAAAAATGTTGGATATAATAAACTCGGAGCATATGGCTCTTTTGCTAGTGCAACATCTATTAGAAATATGATAATAAATCGTAATTTTTCTCAATTACCATCTGTTTTACCAAAAAAGACTTATAATATTTTATATGACGTATTTAAAAAAGGTCATTATGTTACAGATTTGCAAAAGTTTGAAAAAGAAATTATTTATGTTTTAAGAAAAAAGAATCTATCAGAAATAGCAAATCTTCCAGATGTTTCAGAAGGTTTAGAAAATCATATTAAAAATGTTGCAAATTCATGCAATTCTCTTTCTGAATTTATGGACAATGTTCAAACAAAGCGATATACTTCAACAAGAATTCAAAGAATATTACTATATGCATTACTTGATATTACAAAGAAGGATATGTTAACTTCATTAAAAAATATACCATATATAAGAGTATTAGGTTTCAATAAAAAAGGTAAAGAACTATTATCAACTATATCTAATTCAAATAAGAATATAGGAGTAATAACATCTGTAAAAAAATATATTGATTCAGGAAATTATAGTAAATATTCAAAAAGAATGCTTGATATTGACATTAATGCTACTAATATTTATACAATTGGATATGCAAAAAATTCATTTGCTAACTTAGATTACACTCATAATCTTATAATTATTTAAAATATATGTATTTTAATAATAAAAAAAAATAAAAAATAGAGTACAATACTCTATTTTTTATTGGCTTTTATTCTGTAATATTTTTTAGAAATGTTTACCTTTATTTTTTTTATGATTTCTTTTTTCTATATAATTTTCATCTGATGATTCTTGTTCTTCTTCTAACAATTCTGTATTTTTATTAAATATTCTATCATTTTCTTCTTTAATTTCTTGCTCTGTTTCATTATTTTCTAAACTTGTGTCTGTTATGTCTGTTTTATTATCATTGAATAATTTTTCTACTATATTATCATTTTCTTCTATTGCATTATCTGTTTTTAATTCATTTTCATCATCATAGTATTCATCATCGTCTTCTTCATAATAATATCTATCTCTTCTATTTCTAATTAATATAACTATAACAATTATAATTACCAAGATTATAATTATTCCTAATATTATGTATTTTTTATTTAACAATTGTGCATTACTATTTGTAGCATTTTCAGTTGATACAATTTCAGATGCTTGGCTTACTTTATTAACTGTTATTTGGTATACAGTTTGTTCAGAAGAATTTTCAGATTTAACAATAATATTTATTAAGTTTTCTCCTTCTACAAGATTATCATTACCAGTAATTTCAATAGTTGCTTTATCTGAATTTGCAACAGCATTTACTTTTACTTCTGACATATCTTTTTTATCCATATCTATCGTTGTTTCATATAGATAAACATTACTTGAAAAGTCTGGTGATAATTTTAAATCATTTATGCTTAATGATTTAAGATATAAATCTGATGTATCTTCATCTAATAAATTTCCAGGTTTTTCTTCCTCAGTAGCTAATTTAGTAACTTTAATAGTATATGTTTTTGTTGTTTTACCATCTTCAGCTGTAACAACAACTTTTATATTATTTGTACCTACTTCTAAATTTTTGTTACCTGTTATTTTTACAGATGCTTTTGAATCTGCAGTTTTATATGCTACATTTAAAGAATCTATATCATTTGGAATTGTTACACTGTAAGAAGTTTTATTAGCAGTAAATCCAGAAAAGTCATATTTTTTTGGTGTTATTCCTAATGTAGATAAATTAGCATTAGAAGATTTTTTTGTTTCATTAGTCTTGTTACTATCAGTTGTATTATTTTTACTAGATGATGAATCTGTAACATTTATTGTATATACATCTGAACCTTTTACTTTTTCTGAACTATTATCGCTATTCGTCATATCTAATGCTGTTGCAGTAACTTTTACAGTTCCAGCTTTCTTAGCTTTTAAAACTATTTTTGCACTACCATTTTCAATAAATTCCGATGCTGAACCACTTGAAATAGATAATATTGATGTATCACTTATACTCACTTTATACATTCCTGCAGCATTATTCGCTTTTATAGTTAAAGTTGTCGTTGCTCCTTTTTCAATCTTTGTTTTTGTGATACTCGTTGAAAACGATGCTGCATTAACAGTAGTTGATACCATTAGTATTATAAATGAAATTAGTGATATTAAAATTATTTTTTTTAAACAATTATTCATCTGCTCCTCCTTATCTATATTTGTATTTTTTCTTTTCCTCTGATTACATTTTTTATTTTAACATAATCTGATGAAGTCACTTTTTCATCTTCATTTGTATCAGATGCTTTTATTTCTAAAGTAGTTAACTTTTCTTTTCCTCTTATTACATTTTTTATTCTAACATAATCAGCAGATGTTATTTTTCCATCTCCATTTGCATCTCCAAGCATTACAACTGTATATGAATTTTCTCCAATTGTTACTTTTTCTCCTGTTTTTAAATCACCTGATGCTTGTATATTTGAAATATTTTCTAAAGTTGAATCTGGTGTTATTACAAGTGTATTTCCATCTACCTTTGCATATTCCTCATTTACTGTTATTTTTTCATTTGAAGTTAAATATTCGCTTGCTACATAGCCTGTATAATTATTATATTTTACTTTGTACCAATTATAACCATTAGATTTACTAACATCTTTTTGTAAAACATCAACTTGTTTTCCCTTTGGTATTGTTGTTAATAATACCCCAGATGTTCCTGCTGTTTTTCTTAATTTTAGATTATCTGTTGTTTTTGCAACTTCTATTACAGTTTCTTTATTATTAGTATCTTCTTTATTATTTTGGTTTGTTTTATATTCTGTTAAATATTTATCTGCCACATATCCATTTACGCCGTCAGATAACTTTATTTTGTCCCATGTATATCCATTAGCTGTTGCATAATTTTTAGTTATCATTTGAACTTTAGTATTTTTATATAATGTTTTTAAAACTTTACCTGAAGTTGAAGCTTTGCTTCTAACTCTTAATCCATCAGTACAATTTACATAATATAAATTTTCAGTATCACTTGAAAAACCTGATGGCATTTCATTCTGTTCTGGCATATCATCATATACAGGTATAATAAAGTTAATTTGTTTATCTAATATTTCGTTAGATGCATATGTATTATATAAAGATTTTGATTGGCTTGTTGGGTCTTGTATATTAGTCATATATTGGTGCCAGTACATATTTGAACTTGATACAGTTTGTGATTCTCCTGAATTTAATATTTTAGTACCTACAACATCCCATTTATAAAAGTATGCTGTATTTTGTCCTGCATTTGTATAACTATTAGCTATTTCTTTTGCTCCTTCAATAATAGCATCATATTGATTATTCCATTTTTTATCTTTTGCATATTTTAATCCATTTACAATTGCATTTCCAGTATCATAAGCTCCTAAATTGAAAAAGTTATAATATCCTTCATATCCTTTATACGTTCCAGATACAGATGAACTTCCATTTGTTCCTACTTCTTGTATAATTTTAGTTACAATACTATATGGACTCATATTACTTTCTTTAGCAGCTTCTAAAATAATATCTGCATATGTTTTTGTATAAGTTTTTTTATTTTTTTCATAAGTAATTTTATTGTCTAAAAAAGTTCCTTTTACCGCACTTTTAATTCCTGAAATTGTATGTATTTTTGAATTATATGATATTTCTAAAAATTGAAAAACATTAATTTCATTTAAAAAATTTCTTGGATCTAGATAATATTTTATAATTTCTTCTGATGCACATGCATAACCACTTGCAATATTTCCGCAAGAACATATCCAAGAATCATCTGAAGATTTTATTACTCTATTTCTTCCATGTGTTGCAGTTTCATTTAATACAGCTGTATTCCATGGAATTCCTGTATAGTATGCTTCAAAATTCCAATTTGGATGTAGCTCTTTTAAATTATTAAGTGCTTTCTGGTACTCTTTAGGGAAATTATTTATTCCTTCTTTTAGTGTTTGTGTATATTTTGTTGCCGCAAAAACTTGTCCAATTGGGAATAATGAAAAACATATAATTTCTATTATTAATATTAAAATAAATATTTTTTTATTTAATTTCATTTTTTCTCCTCTTTAGTCTATTAAATGATATAATTTTACATGTAAATTATATCATTAGTACTTTTAATGGTCAAGTAATATCAAAATTTGTAATATAAATGTAATATAAAGACGAATTTTATTCGTCTTTATATTAGTAATAAGTATTAGTTATTTCCACAGCATCCGAAATTTGTAAACAATAATAAAAATACAATTAAAAAGAATAAAATTGTGCTATCATTTCCTCCACATCCGCAACTTCTAAATAAACCACTTAATGGTCCGTTATTATAATTTCTTCCCTCTTCTGGCATACCTATTCCTCCCTTATCTTTATATTTATTTTATAGTATGATTTTTTTTCATTTTGTGTTACAATATATTTATATTATTTTATATTTTTTAGCCATCAACATAAAAATTCTATTAATTTATATAAAAAAAACGAAGTTTTCAAATATTTTATTGAAACTTCGTTTTTTTATAAATTCACACAAATCTTTAAAATTTTATTTTTACAGTCAAAATTCAAGTTAGGTATAAATATAATTTAAAGAAAATATATTGTTTATCTTTTTTTAATCTACAAAATTGAATTCATCTTTAAATTTATCTTTAAATATTTCGAATACTTTATTTAATGTTTCTTCATCATCTACACTTATATATGATTCTTCATCAGTATCAATATCTTCGACTTGTAATATTACAACTTCTCCAGCATCTTCTGCTTCTTCTACTGGTAATAAAACAACGTATTCTTCTCCTTCATACTCTATTAAATCTAAAAACTCAAATTCTACTTCATTGCCTTCCTCATCATTTAATACAATGATATTATCCTCTTCTTCATTTTCTGGTACATTATTAATATCTTCGCTCATTTTAATTTTCTCCTTTCAAATTTATATAAATTGTATTTCTACAACATTAATAACTATTTTTATTTTTATTAATATACATTTCTAGAATATAAACTGCTGAAATTGTATCTACTATATTTCTTTTTTTTGAATTTTTTATATTTAAAAAATTCATTGTTTTATGTGCAGCAACAGTTGTAAGTCTTTCATCAATTTCTTCTATTTTAATTTTATTAAATTTACATTTTAATTTTTGAATAAATTTTTGAGTAACCATTACTCTCTCAGATGCATCACCATTTAATTTATATGGCATTCCAACTACAATAGTATCTATTTCATATTCATTTATTATTTCTTCTAATCTTTTTAGAACAATTTTATCGTTTCCTTTATGATGTATTGTTTCCAATCCTTGTACAGTTATACATAAAGCATCTGTTATAGCAATTCCTACTCTACTATCACCATAGTCAATTCCCAATACTCTCATATTTTTTTATTCCTTTATAAGTTTTAACTTAATTATTATTTAGCAATACATATAAATATAAAATGTATTATATGTATTGCTGTACATTGATTTCATTTCAAATGTAATCAACTATGCCAAATTAAATTTTTTCAAATTTTATTCATCTAGTCCGAATATAATTTCTTACCATTTTTTCTAATAATTCATCTCTTTCTATTTGTCTAATTAAATTTCGTGCATCATTATAGCTTGTTATATATGTTGGATCTCCAGATAAAATATAACCTACAATTTGGTTAATAGGATTATATCCTTTTTCTTGCAATGCATTATAAACTTTTTTTAATATTTCTCTTGCCTTTATACTTTTGTCTCTTTCTACGGTAAAATTCATTGTTTTATCAAAATCCATAAAATTACCTCCTTTATATTTCATTAATTTGATTTTCATCTTTTGGAGCTTCATCAAGATATTCTTCAAGTTTTTTATTTAAACTTTCTATTGCTGTTCCTTTATAATATGTAGTAAGAACAATATTTATTTTTGGAACAACGTATGTTAATTTATTTTTATCTTTTTTATTTTTTTGTTCTTCATTATTAGCAATATCAATTTTTAAATTTTCTATATTATTTTTTAAATCTTGAAGGAATCCATTTGCTCCATCTATATCTATTCCAGAGAAAACAATTACAAATTTTGGTCCCATATATCTTACGAATAGATATTCAGAAGATATACTTTCTCTAACAAAACTACTTACTTTTTTAATAACATTATTTCCTGTTTCTCTATTTGCTTCTTGGTTTATTTTTTCTAAGTTTGTTATTCTAAACATACAAACTGTAGATATTGGATATTTATCTATTATGTCTTTGCCTTTTCCATATAAGTATTCTGCTGTTGTTAATTCTGAATATAAATCTTTTCTAGGTAGACTTTCAATTGTTGACTGATATGAAACTGTTTTTAAAGCAGATACAATATTGTCTCTAACAACCTCTAAAATTGTAGTATCTATAGAATCATAAGCATGTGGTTGTCCACTTTCTATAATCCAGTATCCTATATAAATATTATCTATATATAAAGGAAAAAACATTGCAGATTTTGCTCTTCCTAATTCCAATTTTTGGTATGGTAGCCTTTCTTGTTCATTATTTACTGTTACATATTTAGGAGTAGCAGTTGTTATACTATCTTGAAATATTTCTTCAGATTGTAAATTTTTCATTGTGTCCCAGTGTTTTTCATTAACATTTGTAGCTTTAATAACGTATTCTGCACCATCAAAAACAACAATAGTTGAATATTTTATATCAAATTGTTCAATCAAAATGTTATTGATTTTCTTTATTTTATTATCTACTGTTTCTGCTTCTCCTATTGTACTCATAAATTCTTGTAATACACTTAGGCTTTTAATTTTTTGATCGGTGCTTTTGAATTCTTGCATTCTTTTATTAATCATTACATTATATACTATCAATAGTATAACAATTATTATAAGTATTACTATAATTATTCCACTAAGCATGCTTTGTTTTTCACCTCTTTTTGCTTAATATTTTTTCCTCATTTGCTCTAAAGTATTATTCATATTTGAGGAAAATGTATTATTACTAGAGTAATCTCCTACTGTTTTATATTTATTTCCTATTAAAGGATATACCATGTTTGCTAATTCTTTTAGTTTTATATTAAAATCTTTTGAATATCCATTTATAGATATTTCACAATCCATTACATTTTCTAAATATCTTGCATAAGTTATTTCATCAAATGGTATAGTAGCATATTTTACAGTATCTTTATTAAATAATTCTGTCATAAAAGACATTGATGGATCATTATAAAAAGCTAATCCTCCTATTATTGCTTTTGGTGTTAAACCTTTTACTTTTACTTCTTTATTAATTACAACTCTAATTTTTTCTTCCCTTAATAAATCTTTTGCTTTTAATTCTCTTAAGAATGCTGTCATTGGTTGAATTGTTAAAATATCTAAGCTTTGTACAATGTATAATTCTTGTGTAGCGCCAAAATATTCTGCTGGTGTAGAAAAATCACAATCCATTAAAACTAAAGAATAATTTTTTATTAATGTAGATAGAATATTATCTACATCATCTAATTGAATATTATCTCCAGGTAAAGCTGTATAAACATCTAAATTTTTTTCTATAGATATTCCACTTGCTATTCCACTTCTTAATTTTTTTATAGATTCGTATGCTATTCCTCTTAATCTCTCATCATTATTTGTAAAAATATAATAAGAATTTCTATTTGTTGTTAAATCTAATATTGCTGTTTTTATTCCCATATTAGATAATGTTTTTCCTAAATTGTTTACTAAAAAAGATGTTCCATTTTTAGTTGTACCAACAAAAGCAACGACTTTTTTATCTTTAGATAATAAATTAGAAACATTATTTATATTATTTGAATAAGAATTATTTCCAGAATAGTTAGTAATACTAGATGATAAATTGTTATTCCAACTGTTTGAATAATTATTTTGTACTGTATTGTTTGTATTTTGATTTATACTATTATCTTTTTCATTATTATCGAATCCTGGTAGTGTTGTATCTTCATCAAAATTATTAAATCCTGGTAAAATATCTTCTTCTGTTTCTGTATTATCAAATCCTGGTAATAGCATATCATCATCAAAATTATCGTTTGTTGAAACATCTTCAAAGCCTGGCAATGTTGTTTCTTCATCTATTTCTTCTTTAGGATTAGATTTTTTTGGTCTACCTCTTCCTCTTTTTGGTTTATTTTCTATTGATGTATTTACTTCCGGTTCTACATTCTTTTTTGGTCTACCTCTTCCTCTTTTTATAGGTTCTACTACTATATTCTCTTTATCTTCTTGAGTATTTTCTACATTTGGTATATCTATACTATCTAAATCTGTAAAATTATAATCTGTTTCCGGTTCTTTTATAATTTCTTTATTAGATTGTTCTTGCATATTATAATTATTATTTTCAATATTAGAATTTATATTATTACCTGTTAATTTTCTTGCTGTTTTATTTATTGCAGTTGGAACTATAACTGGTTTTGATAGTTTTTTTGTATTATTTGAATTTAAATATCCAACTTTTAACCCGTCTTCTTTTTTAGCTTTTTGATTATTAGAAGACCTTACTTCTCCAAATGTCATAACTGATTGATATTTTGGAGATTTTTCTTCCAATACAGCTTTTACATTAAGTGGTAAAAATTTTGTAATAATTCTCAATTGATTATCTGTATATTGAGCTGCAATATTATTAAAGCTTTCAACGTATCTATCTTCATTTTTTCCAAGTCTTTTATAATGTGCTAATATATTCTTAATTTCTACTTCACTTACATTGTCTTCGTTTTCACTTTGGTAATTTACATCCTCCGAATCTATTTTATAATAATTTTTTGCATCTTTTTTGCTTCGAGGTTTGTTTAACATTTTGCATACATTATCTATACTTCTATCTTGTCCTAATAATGCGTTATAAATTCCTAAGCCAAATAGTTTTACAAGCATTGGGTCAGATTTTTCTCTTCTATCTGAACAAATTAAAATAATAGGAATATCTCCATCACTACCTGTAGCTTCATCACTAATATTATCTAATTTTTCAAATATAAATTTGTCAATAGCATCATAATTATTATTAGAAAATGGCTCTAAATCTTCTCCAATAACAATTCTATCGTATGATTTATCTCTTTGTAATTCTTTAACAACTGCATTAAAATAATACATGTTTTTATAAGAAATAATTTCTTTATATTCTTTTTGATATTTTTTTACTATTTGTGTTGATATATTTTCATTACTAACAGCAAATAAAACTTTCATTTGTTAACCCCTCCAACTTTTTACTACAATAGCAAATATAAGCGGTAATACCTGACATATTACAAAAATTGTTACAAAACTAATAATTAATCCAAAACCTCTATCTCTAACATCTATTTTTCTAATACCTATTACATATTGATATATTGCTCCAACTGCTATTCCAATAAAACAAAAAGGAATACTATAGATTCTGACTTTATTAAGTAAATAAGCGGTTAATCCATAGCTATCAGATCCATAAGCTTTTTTATAGTCTTCTAAACTATTTAATTCTTTTTCCTTTATTTGAACCAATTGGCTTTCAGTTTCTTTATTAATTACTTGTGTATTAGTAGCATAAACTGTACTAATAGAAAATATACAAAGTACAATAAAAATAATTGCTACAGTTTTTTTCATATTAATTTCTCCCTTCAGTATTTCCAACATAACTATTTATACTTACAATATCATACACTAGAATAGAAAAAAATACAAGATTTATTTTCAAATTGTTTAAAATTTTGAATTTATAATCTATTATATAAATATTGCATCCATTTATAAACACCATTATTCCAGTTTTTATCTGTTGCATATTTTGTATTTACACATTTTATTGTTGTTCCATAATAATATTTTCCAGTTGCTATCTCTCCATTATAAATAGAAGTTCCTACTGGGTTTAAATAATGTTTTACCAATACTCTTGCAATCATATCTATTCCTGCAGCATAACCGTTATAAGAATATGCACTAGAATATGCATTCATATCATATGCACCATATCCAAATAAGTTCTTTTTATTTAATGCAATTTTGGATGTACCCCATGCACTTTCATGAATACCTATTGCAGCAACAAATATTCCATTAATTCCATACTGTTGTTCAATATAATAGAAATATTCAGCATTTTCTTCAAAAGTTTTATATTTATCACTATTATTATTTGATAATACTTTTTTAAATTGTTCTAAAGTAAATCCGCTAGGTTGCATTACATTAATATTTTCATTTAGTTTTGATAATAATTGTTGTTTTGAATATTGCACATTATTGTTGTTATATGTAATTTTATTAGGATTAATATAAGTTACACAATCATTTTCAACCCAACCATAATATGAACCGTATTTTACATAGTACCATGAATTAGATTTTTTTACTATTTCTAGCTTTGAGTCTTGATTAATAGAAATAATTACTTCTGCATTTTTTTTAGGTTTTTCTCTTAATGATAAACTATATGGTGTTGAATATACTGTTTCTCCTATTTTTATTGTATGTTTATCGTAATATGACGACGTACCAATTTGAACTATTTTATTGATACATGCCTTTGTTATTTTTCTACCAATTTGTTCATCAGAAACTAGTTGTTCTCCTTCATATGTTTTTCTTATAATTAATTCTTGAATTCCATCTTGACCTTGTTGTAAAACTTTTACCATACCCTTAGGTAAATCATTATTATTTTGATATTCAGTTTCATATTCAAGTTCTACTACTTCTACTTCCAATTCCTCTTTTACTTGCTCTTGTAGATTTTTATTAATCATTTCTTTAATATCTATTTTATTTTCATCTGAATCATCTGGAAACCATTCTACTAATTTGTCATCATATATATTTTCTTCTGTAGAAACTGTTGTAACTACTTTTTTTGATACTTGATAGTTTACTACAATAACCATAGCAATTAATGCTATTGCTATAAATACAACAAAAGATATAATTAGAATAATTATATTTCTTTTTTTGTGATCGTTAATTTTTATTTTTTTCATTTGTACCTCCATATTTATTTTAATATTTTAATTTTTTTTTGTCAATTTCTTTTTTATTATTGATTTTATTATCATATTATAATATATTAGATAATATATTAAGGAGATATGTAATGAGAAGATTAAATACAAGAAAAAGAAATAAAATTAATTTTAAAAAATTAAATAAAAAAGCAATAAAAACAATTAGTATTTTAATTATTTTAATATTTTTAATATCTTTTATCTATTTTTATTTTATTAAAAATTTTTTAATAAAAATCTCTTTTGAAAAGGAATACACTCACTTTTCCGAACTTAATGAAGAAACTATATTTTCATTAGACAAAATAATTATATTCTCATCTGCTACTGCTCAGCCTCAAGAAATAAACAATTCGGTTTGGAATTTAAATATTTCTCAATATTCAGATATTGGAATTTATTTAAATAATTTTAAAAATAACAATTCTAATAAAAATGTAGTAAAAAATCTTTATATTGATAATATTGAAATTACAAAACCCGAGTATGGAAGACCATATTTATATTATAAGTCTGTTAAAGATTTTGGAAAATGTAACTTTTCTCAAGAGCAAGTTATATCAGATAAAATAGATTTTAATATTGTTCCAACTAGTTCGGAATATAAGTTTAATGAAATTGACAATTATTTATCTAACCCTATTATAATTGGTTATTACAATCAAAATGTAAAAGAAGGTTTTTTAGACAGTAATTCTCAAATAGAATATAATGGAAAAGTTTTAAAAAGGGCCAATATTCCTCAAACAAGTATAAAAAGTAATATCTCTTTTGATATTCATATTATTAATGAACTAAATGAAGAATACATTTGTAATGTTTCCATTGAAATTCCTTTTGAAAACGATGATAATCAATCAATTTATGAAAATGGATATATTACAAAAGAAATAAGTAGATTAGAAAATTATAAATTTCTTAGATTAAAATAATATAAAGAAACGCAACATATTCTCATATGTTGCATTTCTTGTTCATGTATTAAATTTTGAGTAACATATTTTGTAAAAAATATTTTTTATGGAATTCCTAATTATTTAGTTTTTTATAATTACATATTCTTTAGTTGATTTAGTTAGTGGTATTCCTATAGATTTACCAACAACAACTGTATCTTCTATTCTTATTCCAAATTTACCAGGTATATAAATTCCTGGTTCGTCTGTAATTACCATATTATTTTTTAATACAACTTCTGATTTTGTGCCTAAAATTGGTATTTCATGCACATCTAATCCTACTCCATGTCCTAAAGCATGAATTAAAGAAAAGTCATGTAATTCAAAGTCATTTACTACCATTTTTGTAATATTCTTACATAATAAACCTTCTCTCATTGCTTCTAATGTTTGTTTTTGATTTTTTAAGACTAAATCATATACTTGTTTTACTTCATTATTTATTTCATCTATAAATATTGTTCTAGTCATATCAGAACAATACCCTTTATATTTACAACCCATATCTATTGTAATTATATCACCAGATTGTATTTTTCTTTGCGTTGGGACAGCATGAGGTTTTGAAGAATTTGATCCTGATGCAACAACTGTATCAAATGCCAATCCATCTGCTCCATTTTCTTTAAAAAATGTTTCTATTTTATTTGCTATTTCAATTTCTGTCATTCCCTTTTTTATAGTACCTATTAAATATTCAAAGCACTTATCCGTTATTGCACATGCCTTTGTTATCTTTTTTATTTCTTCTTCATCTTTAATTGCTCTTTGTTTTTCAATTATATTATCTGTTTCTACAAAATTATTTATTTTATATTTATAAATAAATTCTTTATATTGTGAGTAAGTAATATAGTTTTCTTCAAAACCAATATTTTCACAGAATAAGAAAAAATTTTCAAAATCTTCTTTAGATATATCTTTTACATCACACACAATAATTTCATCTTGAATTGTTAAAGTACTTTGTACTTCTTCTATATATCTACCATCAGTAATAAAGAAATTTTCTTTTCTTGCTAATACCAAAGTTCCTTCTGCTTCTATATTGGTTAAATATTTTATATTAACAGGATTCGATACAATCATTCCATCCAAATCCATTGTTCTTATTTTATTTCTTAAACATGTTAATTTTTCATTCATAAGAAATCAGCTCCTTATTTATATATTCATCATTCCTAGTGAAAAAATTGTTACTAATAAAGATAAGATTGTATGAAATGGTACAAACATAATTACAAAACAACCCAAGACTATAAATGGTCCAAAAGGTATATATTCATCTGTTTTTTTAACTTTTGTAACTAATAAAATAATACTAATAAATGCGCCTAGTAAGAAAGATACCAATGTAATCATTATAATATTTGAAAGTCCAAAAAACAGTCCTAAACCAGTCATTAGCTTTACATCTCCAAATCCCATTGCTTCTTTACCAGCAATTAGACCTCCAATTAAAGTAATAAGTAGAAAAATTCCACCACCTACAAGCATTCCTAAAAACATATCAATTGCTATATTTACATTAAATATTCCTGTTGTAAAAAGCATAATGATTCCTAGTTCAAAAATAGTTAAATTTAATCTATTAGGTATAATTTGTTCTCTATAATCTATAACAAAAACGGATAACAATAAAGGAGTTAGTATTAAGTATTTAATTAATTCTATATTATCTAAAAAATTACTTCCAATTCCCTGTACATATAATATAATAATATAAATTATAGCATTAATTATTGGTAAAAAGTTATTTTGCTTATATTTTATGTCCTTTTTAAAAAAATCTCTACTTAAAATTTTTTTATTTTGAATAAATCTATTATTACATATATCTACTATTTTTCCAAAAATAAGTCCTAATATTGCTATTCCAAGATATATTAAAATATGTACATCATTAAAATACATTATTTTTCCTCCTTATACTTAAAATATTTTCTTTTAATAGCATTTTCTATTGGTCTTTTAATTCTTGTAATCCAAATATCTTTTTCTTTAATTGGTTCTACTAAAATAGAATGCATTTTCATTCTATTTGCTCCTATAACGTCTGTAAATATTTGATCACCTATAACTGCAATCTGTTTACTTTGTAATCCTAAATTTTTTTTTGCTTTTTTAAAACCATATTTCAAAGGTTTCATTGCAAAAAATATATAATCTAATTTTAATTTATCTGCTACATGTTTTACTTTTTTTTGATGATTGCTATTAGATACAATATACATTTTAATGTTTTTATTTTTAAGTTCTTCAACCCATTTTATAACAGAATATGACAAATTTCTTTCATAATCTATTAATGTATTATCTACATCTAATATTAAGGCTTTTATATTATTTTCTATTAAATACTCATATGTTACTTCAGTTATACTTTTAAAATAAACATTTGGATATAATATCATACTTTTTCCTTTCTTTTTCAACAATATATTATCAACTTTCTTTTTATTTGTCAATTACAATTTATATTCATTTATAATAAATTTATTGAAAATTAAAAATTGTAAAATTTAATAATAATCTTAAGATATGTAAATGATTACTAACCTAACTTACTACTTTATTTTTAAATATATTAATTACTATTACAAAAAGAATTTTATAACTTACAATATTGTTTTTATATAATAAAAATAATTCCATAAAGTAAAAAAATAGACCTTATAGGTCTATTTTTATTTTGATTAATAATTAAATAGTATTTACTATTAAATTTTTTCCCAGAACCAGTCTAAACTATTATCTATACTCTTTTTATTATTAGCTTTTGCTTCTATATCATCAACCCAAAGATAAGATAAATATGATAGCAATACTAAAACTGCATTATATGCCATGCATGATACAATAAGTCTAGTAGTTTCTGCTGTTTCAGCTAATGAAATTTGCACACCATAAATTGCAATGGTTATTACAAAAATTCCAAGAGAAATAGCTGGTAGTATACTTTTTTTAAATTCTTTTCCAAGTATCATTAAAACTGCATAAATTAAGATTGCTGCAAATAATACTAATGGATTTGTTAAATCTAAAATATACATCTTTTGTACCTCCTTTTTATAATTTATTTTAATTTAATTTTTCTTCTATTAATTTTGCTAAATTATTAGCTTCTTTTTTTATTTTTTCTATATCTTTTCCTTCTATCATAACTCTAACTAAAGGTTCTGTTCCTGAAGTTCTAATAAGAATTCTTCCATTTCCAGAAAATTCTTCTTCTAATCGATTTATTTCCTTCTCTATTTGTTCATTATTTGAATAATCGTATTTCTTTTTATCATCTACTTTGGCATTTACTAGCACTTGTGGGTATATATCAATTATATTAAATACTTCTGATGCCTTTATATTTTTTTCTAATAATATCTTAATAAGCATTAATGAAGTTAGTATTCCATCTCCTGTTGGATTATAATCTAACATTATAATATGACCAGACTGTTCTCCTCCAATATTATAACCGTTTTTAAGCATTTCCTCTAATACGTATCTGTCTCCAACTTTTGTTTGAATAAATTTAATATTATTCTTCTCTACATATTTTGTTAAACCTAAATTACTCATTACAGTAGCGACTAATGTATTTGAATTTAATTTATTATTTTCTTTAAAATATTTAGAAAATATAGCTAAAATAACATCTCCATCTATTGTATTTCCATTTTCATCAATAGCTAAACATCTGTCTCCATCACCATCATAAGCAATTCCTAAAGATAATTTGTTTTTTCTTACATATTCTTTTATATTTTCTAAATGTGTTGAGCCACAATTTTCGTTAATATTAGTTCCTGTTGGATTATTGTTTATTATTTTATAGTTAATATTTAATTCAGAAAAAATGCTTTCTGCAATTTTATAAGTAGCACCATTTGCAGTATCAATTCCAACTATAAAATCTGGTTTTAAATATTTTTTTAAACTATCTTTAAATATATTTACAATAAAATTTTTATATTCATTAATTAATTCTAAATTAATCTCTGATACCCCTATTTTATCATGTGTTGCTGTTAATTCATCTAATTTTCCAGACTCCATTATCTCTTCTATTTCTTCTTCAATTTCATCTGAAATTTTCATTCCTTTATTACTAAAAAATTTAATTCCATTAAATTCAAACGTATTATGAGAAGCAGAAATAACAACACTTGCATCTGCATTCATTTTTTTGGTTAAATAAGCTACTGCTGGTGTTGGAATAACTCCTAGCAATTTTACATTTGCACCATAGCTTAAGAAACCTGCTGTAATTGCACTTTCTATTAGTGTTCCTGATATACGTGTATCACGACCGATTAATATAGTAGGTGTATGATTTGAATGTTTAGCTAAAACATATGCGCCGGCTTTTGCAACTTTATAAACTAATTCTGGTGTTAATTGTGTATTTGCTATACGCCTAATTCCATCTGTACCAAAATATTTTTTCATCTAAAATTCCTCCCTGTTTATTATATATTTAATATACTACTTTTTGCAATAGAATTTTAAAAATTTTTTATTCTAAATTTAAATCAATAAAAATATCTTATATATTTATTAGTATGTAGGATTTACAATAATTAATTTCCATATTTAAATCTTGCTTTTTACATTTTTTAAATCATAATTTAACTTATATTTAAAAAATAGCCTGATAAATTATAATTTATCAGACTATTTTACCTACTATTTAGTAGGTAATTTTTCCCACAACTCGTACTTTTCTTTTGGAATAGACGCATATTTATAAAAAGATCCATTTTCGTCAGGAACTGCTGGAATTATTGTAATATCACCTGAAGGACATGATTTTTCAACATTCTTCAAATTTACCGTAAGTTTGTTAGTTCTTTCCATAGTCACTCCTTTAGAAACAGGTCCATGGTATATTGGAATTCTACCTTTATCGTCAATTCTCCATCTTAAAATCACTTTCTCTCCAGTTTGTTTTTTAATAAATTGATTACCTCTCTTTTCACAGGTACACTCATTATATACCCGAAGACTCTGAAATTTTTCTGCACACTCAGCACAGATGAGTAATTTTTTATTTTTACATGGGCGCCAAAGTTTTACATTTTCCCGTCCGCATATGGAACATGCATAAGGATTTTTCATTGTTTTCCTCCTTTTACATATTTATTTGTGGGATTATACTTAATATATAAGTATTAAGTAAATTATAACATGGTTTCCATAATTTATCAACATTACATTTATAGCACATTAAAATTAATTATTAATATTTTTTTCAAAATGTTGGTAATCTTTTTTATTTTTCCAGTTTCCTCCCCATTTCCATCCTCTTTTTATAAACGCATTGTATAAATCATCTCCTTTTTTTATTATATATTTTTTATCTATATTTCTATTAGTATAAACTTTAGCATTTATTGGTAAAATGTTTTTTTCTGTAATATACGGATTGTATAATGGGTTTATATCGATTGCAAGCCCTAAAGCATGTTTAGATAATATATTTGTATTTGCAACTTCTCTATAGCAAAAGGCAGATGTATTATTATCTTCCATTGATTTTTCATCATCAGCGCCATATTCATCAATCAATTTCACTTTTTCAATTTGATATTTTTTATTATATAATTCTTTAAAAATTTCTATAACTTCCTTTGCAACCTTTTTATTAACAATCATCTCCCCAATATGTTCTTTTCCATCAAATCCCCAATATGTTATTTTTAAATAAGATAAATTGTTTATATCAACTTTATCTTTATTTTTCTTAGGTATAGAATTTCCTATCATTATTTTTAAAATGTTTTCTGGTATATTACTACTTGTAAATGTAGCCTCTTCCTTTTCTATATTATTTTTTGTATTTACAATTTCTGAAGATACTACATAATTATTTTCTTTTAATATACACTTATTAGTTTTTTCTTTGTATAGAAATACTGCAAGTATAATAAATAAATTAAAATAAATTATTTTTATATATTTTTTTATATTAATACTCTCCTTTTTTGTATTTTATATTAAATAAAAAAGTTAGATATTTTTTTATCTAACTTTCTTTATATATAATATATATTATTTATATGTTTTTATTCAGCTTTTGGTTCTTCTTTTACATCTTCAACAGTTTCTTCCTTAGCAGCATCTACCTTTTCTTCTACAGCTGTTTCTACTGCTGGTGTTTCTTCTGAAACAACAGATTCTGTTTCATTAACTTCGTTTTCTACAACAGGTTCTTCATTTAATTCTTCTTTTAAAAGAATTTCTTTATTTTCAATTCTTGCTCCTAATTTTTCCTTTGTTTTAGAAGCTTTACCTACTCTATCTCTTAAGTAATAAAGTTTTGCTCTTCTAGCTTTACCTACTCTTACTACTTCTACCTTTTCTATCATTGGAGAATGAATTAAGAATGTTTTTTCAACACCCACACCATAAGAAATTTTTCTTACTGTAAATGTTTGGTTTAATCCTCCTCCTTGCTTTTTTATAATAATTCCTTCAAAAACCTGTATTCTTTCACGATTACCTTCTTTAACTTTAACATGAACTCTTACAGTATTACCAACATCTAATACTGGAATTTTATTTTTTAATTGCTCATGTTCTATAGATTTTATAATATCCATGTTTTTACTCCTTTCACAATATTTTCATTATATTTATGTTTTTTTTAATAAATCTGGTCTTTTTTGTTTTGTAATTGTGAGAGATTGATCCTCTCTCCATTTTTTTATATTCTCATGGTGACCACTTAATAGAACATCTGGTACTTTTTCATTTAAAAAAGTCTCTGGTCTTGTATACTGTGGATATTCTAATAAACCATTAGAAAATGTTTCTTCTTGAATAGACTCTTTATTTAGAACACCATCTATATATCTGCTTAATGTATCTATTACCACCATTGCAGGAAGTTCTCCTCCTGTCAAAACATAATCACCAATTGATATTTCTTCATCTACAATCTTATTTATAACTCGTTGATCAATTCCTTCATAATGTCCACATAATAATATAATATGGTTATTATTTTTACTTAATTCTTCTGCTTTACTTTGATTAAAAGTAGTTCCCTGAGGTGTTAAATAAATTACTTTTGCATTTTCTCTATCTGGAATTGATAAATATGCTCTATATACTACATCTGGCATTATTACCATTCCTGCACCGCCACCATAGGGTGTATCATCTACTTTTTTATGTTTATCTTCAGAAAAATCTCTAATATTAATTAAATTAATTTCAATTATATTTTTTTCGGTTGCTTTTCCTATAATACTTTTTTTTATTGGTTCAAACATTTCAGGAAAAAGTGTTAATACACTAAATTTCATATTTCCTCCATTATTTAAAGTAATCCATCTAATAATTTTACTACAATTTTTTTACCATCAATATCTATCTTTTTTATAACATCTGGTATTGCAGGTATTAAAATCTCTTTTCCATCTTTTTTAACTATATATACATCATTTGCACCTGGTTGAAGCACTTCTGTTAAAGTTCCTAATTTTTCTCCATCTTGAGTTATTACATCTAATCCAATTAAATCAACAATAAAATGAGCACCTTTTTCTAAAACAATATCTTCTCTATTTGCTAATAGATATAAATTTTTAAATTTAAGAGCATCTTCAATTGTATCTATTCCTAGAACTTTTAACAATACCAAATCTTTTGAATACTTTACATCTTGTACAATTAATTCTTTATTATTATTTTGTATATACAGTTTTTTAAAAGATTCAAACTGTTCCTTTTTATCTACTAAAGGCACTACTTTTAAATAACCTTTTATTCCATATGAATTTACAACTTGACCAACTTCTAACAAAGTTTCCAATTTTAATTTATCTCCTAGTCTAAAAATTCGATTGTAATTCTCTTATTTTCTTTTGCAGCAACTGCTTTCATAATTGTTCTAATAGACTTAGCAATTACACCTTGCTTTCCAATTATTTTTCCCATATCTTCTTCAGCCACTTTTACTTCAAAAATAATAGATTGCTCTCCATCAACTTGTTTAATAGAAATAGCGTCTTTATTACTTGCTAATGAGCTAATAATTGTTTCTAGTATTTCTTTCATTTTCATTATCCTCCAGTTATTTTAATTATTTTACTTCTATTAATTTCTTAACAGTATCTGTTGGTTTTGCACCATTTTTTATCCATTGTTGTACTTTTTCTTTATCTATAATTATTGTTCCTGGATTTGTCATAGGATCGTATGTTCCTAATTGCTCAATTATTTTTCCATCTCGTGGAGACTTAGAATCTGCAACAACTATATGATAGAAAGGTGTTTTTTTCTTACCAAATCTTTGTAATCTTATTTTTACCATATATTTCACCTCCTTAAAATTGAAGAAATATAAATATTCTTCACATTTATATATTAAAATTTTAATAACAAATTTAAAATTGGTATTACTTCATACCTTTTAAAGAATTTATATCAATATTTTTTAGTATTTTATTCATTCCACCCTTTTGATTTTTCATTTTTTTAACCATACTTTGAGTCATTTCAAAAGATTTTATGAATTTATTAATATCTTGCACTGTTGTACCAGAACCTTTTGCAATTCTAAGTCTTCTACTACCATTAAGAAGTTTTGTATTTTTCTTTTCTTTTTTGGTCATAGAACATATAATTGCTTCAATTTTAACAAATTCTTTGTCATCAACTTTAACATCTTTAAGTTGGTTCATACCTGGTATCATTTTAAGTAGAGATGAAAAAGAACCCATCTTTTTAATTTGCCTTAATTGTGCCAAATAATCGTCTAAATCAAATTCTTGTTTTTTTAATTTCTGTTCTAATTTTAAAGCTTCTTCTTCGTCAAAAGCTTCTTCTGCTTTTTCAATTACAGATAGAATATCACCCATACCTAAAATTCTTGATGCCATTCTTTCAGGATGAAATGCTTCAATATCACTTAATTTTTCTCCAGTAGCAGCAAATTTAATTGGTTTTCCTGTTACTTTTTTAACAGATAATGCAGCACCACCACGAGTGTCTCCATCTAGTTTTGTTAAAACTACACCATCTAGCCCAACCTCTTGAGTAAATTTTTCTGCAACATTAACTGCATCTTGACCTGTCATACTATCTACAACTAAAAGAATTTCATGCGGTTTAATTTCTGCTTTTAATTTTTTTAATTCTTGCATTAATTCTTCATCAATATGTAATCTTCCTGCTGTATCTAGTATTACTACATCATTCATTTTAGAAATTGCCACATTCATTGCTTGTTTTGCAATATGAACAACATCTTTTGAATTTTCATTACTAAAAACTGGTATATTTAATTGAGCTCCTACTACCTGTAACTGTTTAATAGCAGCTGGTCTATACACATCGCAAGCTACTAATAATGGCTTTTTTCCTTGTTTTCTTAATAAATTTGCAATTTTTCCAGCTGTAGTTGTTTTACCAGAACCTTGCAAACCAATAAGCATAATTATTGTTGGTGGGTTAGGAGTAAAATTAATTTTACTTTCTGTGCCACCTAATAATTCTACTAATTCATCTTTAACAATTTTAATAACCTGTTGTCCTGGAGTTAAAGATTTTAATACATCTTGACCAAGTGCTTTTTCTTGTATTTTGGCATTAAATTCTTTTACAATTTTATAATTAACATCTGCTTCTAATAATGCAAGTTTTACTTCTCTTAACATTTCTTTTAAATCAGATTCTGTAATTCTTGCTTTACCACGAAGCTTTCTTGTTATTTCTTGTAATCTTGAAGATAAACCTTCAAAAGCCATTTTTTCACATTCCTTTCTATAATTGGGAATATTAAACTAAAGTTGATAATTGTTTTTTTACTTCTTCTAATATTTTAGCTATTTTTTTATCTGAATAGTTTGTTTTAATTTCTGATATTTGCGATAAAATATCTTCAATAGTTTTTTCGTTTCTTAATGTCGTTTTCATTATTTCTAGCTTTTCTTCATATTCGAAAAGTTTATTTTCCCCCTTTTTTATATTATCTCTTGCAGCTTGCCTTGTAATATTATAATTTTCAGCAATTTCAGAAAGAGACAAATCATTATTATAGTAGTCGTTTATGTAATTATATTGTTTTTCTGTTAGTAATTTACCATATATTTGGCATAGAATACTTACCTCAATTTTTTTATCCATAAATACCTCTACTATTTTATTTTACATGTAATGCTATTATACTTTACACTATATTTTAAAATTTGTCAAGTAAAAAGATAAAAAAATTAAAATTAAAGTACAATAAAATAGAGAAGTCTTATTAAATAGACCTCTCTATTTTAGTTTATATATTTGTTTATATATTTACATCATATTTTTAATAGAATGCAATAAAAGTGTGGAAAAGAGAACCTTCCCATTTTCCATAATAATCTGTGTCAATATTTTCTCACTATTTCATTTCTAAATGTTAATAACTTATTCTCCTTCTTTTAATTGATTCTTCTCTTTATTTTCAAGTTTTTCATTACAATTTTTTGGATTCTTAAAACTTAAATACCAACTTAATCCGTTTTTATTATTTTTTACACTTTCTGCTCTCTCTTCTAATTCTTTAAAAGTTTGTGGATTTGGAACTATAATAGGTCCTCCAACTATCCAATTAGCAGGTGTTGAACCATTTGAACAATCTGCTGTTTGTAATGCTTCTAGTGCTCTAAGTATTTCCGGAATACATCTTCCAACATTCATAGGGTAAATTAAAATTAATCTTATAATTCCATCTGGATCTATAATATATACATTTCTTACTGTTTCTGTATTACTTATATCACTAGAAATCATACCATATTTTCTAGCAATAGCTCCATTTCTATCTGCTATAATTGGAAATGGAATTATTATACCTGTTCGCATATAAATATCATACATCCAAGCTAAATGTGATGCGTTACTGTCTACACTTAAACCAATTAAACATGCATTTCTGTTTTCAAATTCTTGATTACATTTTGCAAAAGCTATAATTTCTGTTGTACACACGGGGGTAAAGTCTTTAAATTTGGGGATTTTTTCAAAAATTCTTGCGTACATGTTATATTAAATCATTTTTTAGGTAAGTGAAATAGTAAATGTTAATCATATTTTGAAAAAATTAAACTTTTACATAAAGAAAGAGATATCAATTTCTTAATATCTCTTTGAAAATAAAAGGGGATTTTATGCTAATTGCTTCACTACAATTAGCACAATTTTAAAGATATTTAGTCTTTATACTGTTAATCTCGTTAAAATAGATTCCTTTCTTTTATTCTGCATCTATAATTTCGTTATATATTTTATTAATATTTTTCTCGTCCTTATATTTATTTTCCATAGGACACATTCCGTTTTTAGTTTGATTTACAATATATTGCACTTTGTCTTTATATTCATATTTGATATGTTTTTCTTCTAAAACAGGTATTGCATATTCACTTATAACATCTGTATAAATTTCTTTAACTCCTGCTAAAGCTAAAATACTTCCTGCTACTTTTCCAATTACTTTATCAGCTATAATAGCTTCTTTAAGTGCATTTTTATTTTCTTTTAAGATGTCCTTTATATCTTTTATTTGATTTTGATAATATTCTTTTATTTCTCCATTTTCATAAGCTACAACTAATGAAGCATTTTTTTGATGTAAAACTTCTTTTA
>CANQZV010000015.1 GCA_947628425.1 uncultured Clostridia bacterium
TGTTATTTGCATTTTAAGCACCTCTTTCTTTAAGTAATAAATTTTATTTGTACATACTTACTTACTTTTATGTACTACTATATTATTCTTCAAAAAAAAATTTTTTCCTTCTTTTTTTTACAAATTTTTTAAAATTTTGTTATACAATTTCATATAAATCATATTTATTTGTGATGCTTTTTTTCTTAAGTCCCCAAAATCATCATTTTAAAATTTCTTTTAATGCTTCTTCTTGATTTATTTTTCCTTGTTTGTTTTCACTTATAAAGAAAATAAACTTATTTTCTGAATCAAAAGGTTCATATGGAGAATATGGATCCATATCTTCAAATGGATTTTCTACAACCTCTCCTGTTGCCTCATTTAAAATATAGTATTTTGAACTTATATCAATTACATATAAGTTATTTGATGTTATCATTTTCTTTATTTTTTTGTCATATTGGTTCATTTTAGAGTTTTCATCTTGAATTAAGTAACCTTCTTCGTTTATTGTATAATTTCCTTTAGTAATTGTAGTTAATAATTCTAAAAATTTTTCTCTTGATGTTTCTTCTATCCATATTCCATATTTAATAGGTGCTTGCTTTAGTATTTCCTGTAAAACCTGAAATTCTGGTTTTTGATTATTTAATAATACTCCTGCCATAACTGTATTGAACTGTATTTCGGGTTTTATTCTTACATATTCTCTTCCATCATATTCTTGAGCAACTTCATATAAATTAGTATCTGCTTCTAATCCTAAGTTTGATGTCATGTCTTCTACCTTTTTTGTTTCATCTTCTGAAATGGTTTCTTGAGTGTCATATGTTATAGGAACTAAATCTTTATTTTTGTTTTCTTTACGAGCTAATTTAATTATTATAAATGTTACAAAAACTACAATTATTATAGCTATCAATATTGTTATAAAAACCTTCTTTTTGTTTAATTTCATGTAATTCCTCCAATTAATTTAATTGTGAGAATAAAAGATTCGTTTGACTTTTAATCTTAACCGAAAATTTTATTCTCACTTGAATTTATTTTACACAATGTACCTTAACATATTAAGTGTTGCATTTATATATTTTGTTGGATTTGAGTCAAATTCAGGTAATTCTACTAAGCAACTTCTTGCTCTTCTTCCTCCATAGCCTAAGTTACTTTGTGCCCAGTTTATTAGGTATCCTCCTCCATATGTTGGTTGATGTTTTCTAATTCCATATTGAGGTCTGTAATATGAACCAATTCCATCATCTCCAATTGTCATATTCATCCAGCCGTGTAAATCAACTAATATTGTTTGACCATTTGTAGCTCTATGGTCTAATAAGAAATCCCTTAATGCTCGTGCTTCATAAGCTTGTAAAGGCTGTGTTCCATTGTAATTTCTTTCTGTTTTTAGTTGTTTATACCCAACACTCCAACATCTATTTATATCTATACCATCATGAGCTGCAAAACTTCCATTCCTTGGTGCCTCAGAATAGATTGTTCTTCTACCTGGTCCATCGTTTGACCAACCATAAAATTCTCCATCTGGATTTACTGATGGGAATAAATATATCGTCCATTTATTTGCTAAATCACGGTCTTGCATTTCTAGTAATTTATCTCTAAAGGTATTGGCTATAATAGTTAGTCTATCTCCATCATGGTCCCATCCATCTTCAAATCCATGTACTGCAAATGTTCCAAAAAATACATTTGGTCCATTTCCTATTTTGTAATATTCCAAATAGCATCCTTTACTGTTTCCTGCAACTTTATATCCACTCGAACCATAAGTACCTTTTTGAAGAACTACCTTAGGTTCTGCTTTTGATACACTAAATGTTTGTGAACCTTGATTAGCTTCTTTCATTACTAAATCAACGTCGTTTGAAGCATTGGAATTTGGAATAGTTACATATAATCCTGTTGCTTTGCAAACAAATTTATAACAATTTGAATAATCATGTTTTAGTATCCATTTTTGATTTTCATTATCATAATTTAATGTATATTGACGAATTCCTGAGTTAGTTGCTTGTATAGCCTTATTTGAGTTTTTACTAATAATATAGTAATATCCATATTGGTAAGTTATTTTAAATTGTTTTTGGTCTAGTATTTCGTAATCCCATAATTGTAAAACAGCTCCATCTTTTTTGCTTGCACCATCTATATCCCAACCTTTACTTAAATTAATATCTGCTAAAATTTTGTAATCTCCATCTTCAATATATTTTTCAGTTTTATCAGTTTGTCTTTTAAATTGAAATTTTTGAGCATTTGACCCGTTTGGTGTATATACCCATATATTATTTCCATTTTTTATGGTTCCATTATATATATCTAAAGCTAAACCATTTTTCTTTGAAATTATACTAAATGTTTTATCTTCATTGTATTTTATTTTCCATTTTTGTGCATCTGTTCCGTTATATGAACATTGCCATACATTGGTTCCAGAAGCCATACCACCATTTTCTACATCTAGTACATTTCCAGAATTTATTGAAGATATAATATAATATCCATTTCCATCTGGAACAAAATTAAATTCATTTCTTAATGAATTTGATGTATACCCAAGTTGTACGTTAGCTGTAATGTTTCTTGAAGCATCTTTTATATCTATTGACAAACCTTCATTTGAAGTTGAGACGATTTTGTATGTGCCTTCTTCTATAAAATTTTTAAATTTAAATAAACTATAATCTCCATCTGCTTGTGCCTTCGCATTTAAGTTATTTCCATTTGAAATACTTCTGTTTGGAATTGTTATTACTAAATTAGTTCCTTTAGAAACTATGTTATAATAATCTCCTTGTTTTTTTAATATCCATTTTTGATTATTATTATTAGAGTTTTTATTACATTCTTTTAAGTCATTTCCGTCTACTGTTACATATTTTCCAGATAAGATACTTATTATATAATAATATCCATCTTCATATTTTAAATAAAATTTTTGTTGTTCTTCTCCAGTATAATTCCATATTTGTATAAATCTATCAACTTCATCTGTCAATTCTATATCAACTGCAATTTTAGTATTTAATTTAGTTTCTACTTTATATACACCCTCATCCACATATTTCTCGGTTTTATATTCTTGTTGATCTAAATTAAATTCTTGAGCTATTGTATCATTTCCAGTAACTAACCAAATATTATTACCATTTGTAGCTTTTGCATTATATATGTCTATGTACAATCCACTTTTCTTTGATATAATTGAATAAGTTCCATTTGTATTTTGCTTTATTATCCATTTTTGTGCATCTGTTCCATTTTCTGCATATTGCCATAAATTTGTTCCAGATACTGTTCCACCATTTTCAGCGTCTAATACATTTCCTGAATTTACAGATTTTATTATATAGTATCCTCTTCCATCTGGTACAAAATTAAATTCATTTGTTATTGTGTTAGAAGTGTTTCCAAGTTGAATATTAGCTTTTATATCTCTTGATGCATTTTCAACATCTAATGAAACTTTTTCATCTTTTGCTGAAATTATTTTATATGTTTTTTCCTCGTTTACTTTTACACCATCTGTTATATCTACTGCTTCAATTTTAAATTTTTGTTCTTTTGAATTACTTTTTTCATATAGTTCTACATTTCCATCTTTATTTTCTACACTTAAATATAATTTACTTTTTTTATTTACAAAACTATAGGTTCCATCTTCATTTTTGATAATTTGCCATCTTTGTGAATCTGTATTGTTACTTTCATATTGAGATACATTTGCTCCGTTTCTAAAACCTCCACCTTGAGCTTCTAGCACTTTTCCAGAATATACATTTTCAATAGTATAATACCCATCGTCATTATTATAAGTTATAATAAATTTCTTTTGTCCATTTAAAATATCGGTCCACTTATTTATACTAGCATTTGCTACATTCTCACTTAGATTTCCTTCAATTCCTACCACCATATTTTCGTCTGTATTTGTTTCTATTTTGTATACTCCATCTCTTTCAAGTGTTCTAGGTAACTTTTTGTCCAATGGGATTAGTTCAAATTTTTGTCCTACTTCATTGTTTCTATCTGTGATTTCAACATTTGAGCCAATTCCAATACTACCTGCAACATTTATATATAATCCGTTTTTTTGTGATTTAAAGCTACAGCTTTTATCGTCATTTATTATAATTTTCCATTTTTGTGCAGGAGTATCATTATTTTTATATTGCCATACATTAGTTTCAGGTGTCATTCCGCCATTTTGTACATCTAGCATATTTTTTGAATTTATTGACTGTATTGTGTAACATCCATCTTTTTTATCATATGTTATTTGAAATTTATTTTTATCATTATTTTTATTATTCCATTCTCCTACTTGCACATTTGCTTGTTCATCTTTTGATCCATCTCTTATTTCCAATGCCAAATAATTGTATTCAATGCTACTTGGTGATATTCTGTATATTCCATCTGTTATTAATGTTTCTTCATCATTAGTTATACTTTCTATCTTAAATTTTTGACTATTGCTATCATTTTTATTGTTAACTTCTACATTTTCTCCTTGAGATAAATTTTTATTATGTATATCTAAATATAATCCACTCTTTTTATTTTTTAAACTATAACTTCCATCTACATTTTTAATAATTTGCCATCTTTGTGAATCTGTATAGTTTTCTTCAAATTGCCATACATTAGTTCCTTCTGTCATTTTTCCGTTTTGTATTTCTAATACTTTTCCAGAATTTACTGATTTAATTGTATAATATCCATCATCTTCATATATAAATTCAAATCTTCTTTGGATATTACTTGTTTCTTCTATCCATTTTCCAACACTTATATTTCCTTCATTATTCATAGAAGAATTTTGAGTTTCTAAAGCTAAATCATCTTTTAAAACTATTTTATAAATTCCATTATTTATATCTGTTTTTTGGGGCTTATTTTCCTCTTTTAAACTTATTAAATTAAATTTTTGGTTAACTTTATTAGTTCTATTATTTACCTCTATATTTGCATTTTCTTTTGGCTCTCCTGCTACATTTAAATACAATTTTTCATTCTTTTTAGATTTAAAGCTATAGCTTCCATCTGTATTTTTTTCTATTTTCCATTTTTGTGCAACTGTTCCGTTATATTGACATTGCCATACATTAGTTCCAGGAGTTGTTCCACCATTTTCGACATCTAATAAGCTTCCAGAATTTGTTGATTGTATTGCATAAGTATCATCTTCTTCATCATATGTTATTTTAAATATATTTTTGCTATTGTTTTTATTATACCATGTACCTATTTGAACATTTGCTCCCAAATCTTTTGATCCATTTTTTATTTCTAATGATAAATGGCAATATTCAGGTGAAGCTAGCGAAATTCTATAAACTCCATCTCCATATGGAAGCATATTATTATTAGATACTGTCTTTATTTTTTCTTGAGAATTTGCATCTATTGTAACCACGCCTTGTGATTCTTCGCTGTTTTCTTGAATATTATCTTCTTGATTTTGAGTATCAGTATCTACTTGTTCTTGATTTTCACTATCTGTTTTCTCTTGAACTTCACTTTCCATAGCTTCTTCACTTTTTCTAGTTTCTTCACTTTTTTTAGCTTCTTCTTGGCTATAATTATTTTCTTGATTTTGTGTATTTTCTTCGCTTAGCTTTTCACTTATTTCATTAATAGCAATTACCATCGAATTGTTTACTAATAACATTAAAACAATTAAAACTGTAGCAATTATTTTTTTCATATTTATCCTTCTTCCTTTCAAAGACACAAATTTTGAATTTATTTCTCATTTGTCTCTTTTTCTCCATTATATTCATTTACAAAATATAATGGTCTATTTTTAGTTTCTTTAAAAATTCTTCCTAAATATTCTCCAACAATTCCAAATAATAAAATTTGAACTCCAGAGAAAAATAGAATTAATAAAATTATAGCTTGAAAAGCTTGTACCATTGTATGTGTTATAATACATTTTGCAATTACATATGCAGTATATATTCCGAGTAACATAAAAGTTGGAACTGCTAAGTATGTTGCTAAATGTAATGGTGAAGTTGTAAAAGATGTTATTCCATTTAAAGCTAAATCTATTAACTTCATATAATTCCATTTTGTTTTTCCAGCTACTCTTGCAGGTCTATCAAAAAGTACTTCTTTTTTCTTATAGCCTATCCAACTAAACATACTTTTTAAATTTCTTTCAGATTCAGTCATTTTCTTTAACGCATTTATACACCTTCTATCTATTAGTCTAAAGTTTCCTGTATCTATTTGAATTTCTACATTTGTCATTTTTTGCAATACTCTATAATACATTTTAGCTGTAAACTTTTTTAAGAAACTTTCTCCTTTTCTACTTTTTCTTTTTGCATAAACATCATCATAACCCTCTTCCCAATATTTTACAAGTTCTGGAATTAATTCTGGTGGGTCTTGCATGTCTGCATCCATAAAAATTGCACAATCACCTGTTACATAGTCAAGACCTGCTGCCATTGCAATTTCTTGTCCAAAATTTCTAGAAAAATCTACATAGTTATATCTATTGTCTTGTTCTCTATAACTTTTTATTATTTCATATGTTTTATCTTTACTTCCGTCATTTATAAATAAAATTTCAAAATCATAATTATTTAATTCATCCATTATCTTGTTTAATTTCTCGTGTAATAGAGGTAGTGATTCTTCTTCATTATATGTTGGAATTATTATACTTATTTTTTTCATTTTTTATAGTCTCCTTATATTTTAAGATTAATACAAATAAAAATGTAATGTATCACCAATTAGAACTACTTGATCTGTATCAAAAATACTCCAATTTTTATTTTTAAAATATTCATTATATATATTCTCATCTGTTTCTGTATAATTTAGTTTTCTTTCTAAATAATATCCTAAATAATCTATTCTAGACCACTCAGCCATAGTTGCTTTATAATTTATATCTCCACTTGTATATAAATCTGGATAAATTTTAGAACTTCCATCTTGCTCATATATGGCGACTTTTGTAATTATATTTCCTGTTGATTTTTCATAGTTATATACTTTTTCTTGGATTTGCATAGCATTATAATAATCTATATAATTTATAATATATCTATTTCTCTCTATTTTCATAAAACCTACATATTGGAATGCTAAATATAATACCAAAACTATAACTGACGTATATATCATAATTCTTTTTTTAGAATCACCTTGTAGTAAAAATGTATAAAGAGCCATTATTCCTATAAGACTTGCAAATGTGTATGTACTTCTTGGAGCAAACCATATTGAATCAGTACTTTGTAATATCTGCGGAAGTACTGTAACAACATATGTTGCTAAAATTATATAAATTACTTTTAATACTAAAATAGCTTTGTTTTTTCCATTTTCCTTTTTAGTAAATATTGTAATTACCAAAAATAGTAACATTATACATAATGTTATTAAAAAGACATATTTAGGTATTAAACTATATGTTTGAATAACCATTGTAAAACTATTGTATAATATCAATTTTATAGATTGTACAATATCAAATGCACTATTTACCCTAGCATTATTGAATATAAATTTAATAATTAAATAATTGATTAGTGCTGGTATTCCATAGCATATTGCTGCTAAAATATTGTTTTTTATAAAAATTTTTAAATTGTTGTTATTTTTCACAATATATGCTATATATACACAAGCAAGGGCTACAAATAACCCAACAGTTCCCTGATATGAGAAATTTGCAAAAATCATAAATATAAATGTGTAAACTATATATTTTGTTTTTTCTTTTTTTAAATAATTTACAAATTGTTTAAATGCTAATACGCAAAATAATACCGAAAGCATCATTATGCCTTTTTCTAAAAATAAATATAGTTCAATTGAAAATATATTTAGTACTATTAAAATAGATATTATTTTACCAATTAGCTCATTTTTTAAATCTTTTTTTATAGTATTAAATAAAATATACATTGAAGCAACTGTAGATATTATTGCTATTATAAAAGATGTAAGATATATTCCATTTGGTCCAAATCCTAATAATCTTGTGATAGCTAAAAATAATGCTGAAATTGGTCTTCCTGAATATAAAAAGTGCATACAGTAATCTTTGGTGTCTCCTGCAAATACGCAATATGTATCTAAGGCATATTCTAATTTTATAAACATTCCAAAGAATATAATTGTAATTAATAAAAATAAATATAAATTTCTATCTGTAATAATTTCTTTCAATTTTTGTTTTATATTATTAACATTATCACTTAATTTAGTGTTTTTTATTTTTGAGTTTTGTCTCATATCTTCCTCCACTAAAGATTATTTTTTAAAGAAACATCTTTTATAATTGCTCTGCAAATCCTTTTTGCAATTTACTAAAAATTACATAACCTATAACAAAACATACTGTTCCTATAAGTAACAAGATTCCTAAAGATTTTAAATCTACCATTGTTTGATTATAGAAAATATCTCTATAAGAATTTATTATGTATGTCATTGGGTTATATTTTAATATCCATTGATATTCTGTAGGTATGCTATTTGCAGCATATACAACAGGTGCTGCATAGAAAAATAATTGAAGAGCAACTCCTACAAAATGTTGCAAGTCTCTTAAATATACACATATACTAGAAATTATTATTGAAATTGCAAGTATTATAATGTATTGTACAAGTAATACTAATGGATAGAAAATTAAATATTTAGTTAACCCTAATCCTCCAAATAATACAAATCCTAATATTATAATTGAGGATATTAAAAAGTTAACCGCTTCACTTGTAACAACCGATATTGGTATAATTTCTCTTGGAAAAAATACTTTTTTTATAATATTACCATTTTCAACAAATGAAAAGGCAGATCTATTTATTGCTGTTGCAAAAAAATTCCAAGGAATTAATCCGCAACATAAGAATATAACATAATTTTCTTGATTATTTCTTAATATAAGAGGAAAAACTATTGCATATACCATAATTTGTAATAATGGATTTAAAAATGACCATATTACTCCTAAAAAAGAATTTTTGTATTTTCCTCTTACTTCTTTTTTTACGCTTGTTTTTAATAGTTCTCTATATTTATATAAATTTTTAAATATGTCTAGCATTTGTAACTCCTTTATACTCCACCTATTTTTTTAATTAATTGTTTTATTTTTAGTTTTTTAACTAATTTTATAATTCCTGTTTTTTGTAAAATTTTTATAAATCCTCTCCACAATGGATTATTCCATAATCTTTCTTTAAGTCTTCTCATTTTAAAAGCTTTGGCTTCTTGTTGGTAATCTTGTGTATCATCCATTCCTTCTTGTGGGAAATAAACTCTTCTATCTACTTGATTATATAAAACAATATATCTTTTATATAAATCTTTATTTGCTATATTTTCTTTTTTTACAACAGTTCCATTCTTTACAAGGTTAGTAAATTCTTCTTCAAATTTTTGAACCATTCTATCAACTGTAAATCCATTTAAAATTTTATTTCTACAATTATTTTTTAAAGATTCATCATTTAATACTCTATCTATTGCATTTACATATCTTGATATTTCTTCATCTGTATAGTTTCTATTATAAAAACCATCTGCATCTGTTTGGATATTTTTTACAACAGCTCCACATGTATCATCTACAAGTTCTTTTTGTCCACCTACATCTGCTGTAACAACCGGTGTTCCCATTGCTAAAGATTCATATGTTGTTATTGTTAATCCTTCTGTTATAGAACAAATTACAGTAACATCAGCTAATTTATAAAAAGCTTTCGTTTTTTCATTTGGTTGCATTCCATAAAAAATTATATTGTCTTCTATACGTTCTGCTTTAGCCAATTCTTTCATTTCTGGCAAAATATCTCCATCACCAACTACAAGTAATAATAAATTCTTGTCCTTTTCTAATAATTTTTGGAAAACTCTTAGCATAAATATTGGTCTTTTTTCTTCTGCCATTCTACATATAAACAAAATCTTCTTTTTGCCTTCATATTTGTCTTTGTATTTTTCTATATCTTTATTACTATAAATATCTATATTTTTACTATCAAATTCTTTTTCATCAACACCTATATATACTGCTTCTATATTATCTATGCTTCTTTCCATTTCATTCATCATTGTATTTTTTAGTTTTTTGGTACATGTATATGACTTGTCTAAGAAGCTATCTATAGCTACAGAATCTCTTGGGTATTCTCCATTTCTTGCTCCCCAATTTTCATTATGTGTGTAATCTGTAAAAATTACATCTGGAAATTCTGACTTAAGCCATGGTGTAACATAAAATCCAAAATAACTATTTGAAATCATAACTAAATCTATGTTTCTTGATTTTATTATATAATGCACAAATGCTGGCCAGTCTTGTCTATTTAAAAATGTTGTCATGTCAAATATTTCTGCATATTTTTCAAATTTTTGTCTCCATATATAATCACATGGCTCGTTTGTTAATATTGTAATATCAAATTTATTTTTATCTATTCTTGATATTAAGTCATAATTAAATTTGTCTGCTCCACCTACTTTAAACCATGGGAATAAAAATAATAATCTTATTTTTTCTCCTTTTACATTTATTGGTTTTCTGTCCCAATCAAATGTATATGGAAATGCAGTCCAATCAGATTTTGGAGTTGTAGGAAATTGTATACATTTAACATCTTTTTTTATTTTCGCTGCTTGTTTTTGTATTTGTTCTCTTGCATATTGGTCTTTTTCTTTATTTGTATTAATTGAATTTAGAATTCCACCTTCTTTTTTCTTTCTGTACCAAAATCCATAATAATTCATTCTTATTGGAAAATATCCTTTTTCAAGCATTCTAAGCCATAGGTGCCAGTCTTCATGAACATTATCGTCAACTACTCCATATCCACCAACATCAAGCAAGTCCTTCTTTTTTATTAAAGCACATACAGATAAAAGATTTTCCTTCTTTTCCATTTCGCAACTAAATATTTGCTTCCACAAAAACTCCATACCCTCAAAATTTGCCATATCTGAATAAGCCCAAGAAGCATTTGGATTTGTTTTCATAGACCAATAGCAACATTCAAGCATTGTTTTATCTATTACATCATCTGAATCTATAACAAACAATAAATCACATTGTGCTTTTGAAATTGCAATATCACGAGTTTTAATTCTACCGTGATTTTCTTCATTAAATATTTTTATTCTGCTGTCTAAACTTGCTATTTCATCTAATATTTCCTTAGTTCCATCTTCTGTGCTACCATCATTAACTATAATCCACTCCCAATATGGAAATGTTTGATTTATTATAGAATATGCTGTTTGTTTTATATATTGTTTACTATTATAGTATCCTGTTATTATGCTTATAAGTGGTTTACCATCATTTATTGATTGTACTTTATTTAAGCTTTGTCCTGGAACCATTGTATAGTCAAAATATTTTTCTTCTTCATTCATTTATTATTTCAATCCTTTCTAGTTGGTTGGAAAAATTCGAATTTTGACAACTCAAAACCATAATCATTTTCTAACCGCAATTTGTTTTATGTTGTTACTTTTATATATTCATCTACTACCTCTTTTGTATCTCCATCCATTTTAACTTCTCCTTGATATAGCCAAACAGCTCTATCACATAATTCTGTTACGGCGTTCATATTGTGTGTTACAAATACCATTGTTTTTCCTTGTTTTTTTAATTCCCTCATTTTGTCAAAACATTTATTTTGGAAGTGCTCATCTCCAACAGATAAAATTTCATCTATTAATAAAATATCTGCATTTACATTTATTGCAACTGCAAATGCGAGTCTCATAAACATTCCTGAAGAATATGTTCTTACAGGGTTGTCTATAAAATCTCTAAGTTCTGAAAATTCTATTATATCTTCTAGTCTCTCATCTATTTCTTTTCTAGTTAATCCAAATATTGAGGCATTAAAATAAATATTTTCTCTACCAGAAAAATCAGGGTGGAAACCTGCTCCTAATTCTAGTAATGAAGTAAGTTTACCATTTGTCTCTATGCTTCCTTTATTTGGATATATAATTTTAGTCATAAGTTTTAAAAGTGTAGATTTTCCGCTTCCGTTTGTTCCAATTAATGCAACAACTTCTCCTGTTTTTATTTTTAAGTTAATATTTTTTAAAACTTCTCTTTTTTCTTTTCTATTTCTACTAAATAAAAATAATAATTTTTCTTTTATTGTATTTGCTTTGTCTAAATATACATTAAATGTTTTGTAAACACCATCTACAATAATTTTATAATCTTCTTTTGATGTATTCATTAATTACTCCTTTTTTAATTTTTTTGTTTACTTTTTCCTCTAAATTTATTTATAACATTTTTTACTTTTTCTACATATATCCATCTTTTACTGTTATATATAGCATTTAATAAATTATTTTTTTCCGTGTTTTCTTCTTCAAGTTTTAGATTTTTAACTTCTAATTCTTTAATAGTTTTTATAAATTGTTCTTCATTTTTTTGTTTAGTATGATATATTTCATATGATATGTTTTTTTCATTATCTAATTTTGAAATTAAATTATTAATATTTTTAAAATATAATTCTTTGTCTATACATATATTGTTTCCGTGCATTTTTATCTAATAAATATAAATTATTTTTTATGTTTAAATTTTCATATGCAAATTCATAATTTTGATTTACTATTTCTTCTATTTTTTCCTCATTTAATTTTTTTAGAAATTCTATAATTTCAGTAATTTCCTTATTTTCTAAGTTTTTGCCAGAAAAATTTAAATCCGCTGCCTTTTTTATATTTTCTGGAATTATTATATTATTACTTCCATCATAACCACTAATTATAGCAATTTTTTTACTTGCAACAGCTTCTAAAATGCATCTATTTAAAGCAATAACAACATCATTTTGTTTTATAATATCTATTACATCATTTCTTGCACCTAAAATTTGTACATTTTCCTTTATTTCTTTTATTTCTTCTTCTACAAAATTTTTAATTGTTCCATCTCCAACTATAACTAATTTTGCATTTTCATTTTCTTTTAAATATGCTTTAAATATATTTATTGAATTTTTTAAAGAAACCTTTTTTTCTTCATCTAACCTACTTATAATAAGGAAATTTTCTATTTTTTTAGGTATGATAGGATTACTAAATTCACTAAAATCTATACTATTTGGTATAATTAAATACTTTTCTTTATTTATATTATATTTATTTTGATTTTCATTTACAGCATCATCTGTTATTGCAATTATTTTTTCTGCTAATGTAAAATACATATTAAATATTGTATCATAACCTGTAAATGATTCTTCAAACCAATTATAAGCACCTGTTATTCCAGTATGGACGTATGCAATATACGGCGTATTACTGCAAATACATGCAGGAAATACTGCTGTAATGCAGTCAAACTGATGAATATGAACCTCATCTATTTCATATTTTTGTATTATATCCTCAATTTTTTTTGACTGCTTTAAATCATATCCTTGACTAAATCTAAATTCAAAATTAATACATGTTGCACCTAGTGATTGAAATTTATCTTTGTAAATACCATCTTTTGCTAATATAACTATATTGTATCCTCTTGATATAAGCTCTTTAGTTTGGCTTAAAACATAGGTTTCAATCCCTCCAATATCAAGTCTTAATAAACAAAGCATTATATTACCTTTACTCATTTTCTACATCACTTTCCTTTTAAAGATTAGCTTTTAACTCATTTGCTTTTCAATATAATTCCATGAGTCTCTACACATATCTTCTAAAGTCTTTTTTGCTTCCCAGCCAAGCTCTTCTTTTGCTTTTGTAGGGTCTGCAAAACATCTAGCAATATCTCCACTACGTCTTGGTGCAATTTTGTAATTAACTTTTTTTCCTGTTGAATTTTCAAATGCATGCACCATATCTAAAACACTATATCCTTTTCCTGTACCTAAATTGTAAATATATAATCCACTGTTTTCTTTATCTAATTTTTCTAATGCTTTTACATGTCCAATTGCTAAATCTACAACATGTATGTAATCTCTTACCCCTGTTCCATCATGTGTATTGTAGTCATTTCCAAAAACTGATAATTGCTCTAGCTCACCTGATGCAACTCTTACAATATAAGGCATTAAGTTATTTGGTATTCCTTGTGGTTCTTCTCCAATTAGCCCTGAACTATGTGCTCCTACTGGATTAAAATACCTTAATATACATATATCCCATGAATTGTCTGCGTTATATAAGTCTTTTAAAATTTGCTCAATATATAGTTTTGTTGTTCCATAAGGATTTGTTGTTCCTCCTACTTTTGAATCTTCTGTTATAGGAACTGTTTCTGGGTCACCATATACTGTTGCTGATGAACTAAATACAAATTTTTTTACTCCATATTTTTGCATTGTTTGTAATAACACTATTGCTCCTGATATGTTATTATAATAATATTTTAAAGGCTCTTTTACAGATTCTCCAACAGCCTTAAAACCTGCAAAGTTTATTACTGAATTTATATTATTTTCTTCAAATACTTTTTCTAATTTTTCTCTATCTAAATAATTTATTTCATAAAATTTAAAGTCTTTTCCTGTTATTTTTTTTACATTTTCTACTGCTTCCATTTTGCTATTTGAAAAGTCATCTATCATTACTATTTCTTTTCCTGCATTTAATAATTCTACAGCAGTGTGACTTCCTATAAATCCTGCTCCTCCTGTTACTAATATTGCCATTTTTTCCTCCTAAAATTAAATTCATAATTCTAAAATATTCTATCATTTTATGTGTAAATATTCAAGTAAAATACGACATTTTTTAATTTTTTTGCTAAAGATATGTAAATTAAAAAAAGCTATAAGATATAGCTTTTTACAATTCATTTAGCCAATTTGTATTTTTCTGACATTTAATCCTCCTAATTATATACTATTTTTTAAAATCTCATCCACTTCTTCAAATGCTTCATCAACAGTACATACATTTCCACTATCAGTATCTTTTATGCCTTCTTCGATTTTTTCTTTTAAATCTTTTTTATTTTTTATAATTAAATTTTGAGGTAAATTATTTATAATTACAGAATATTTAAGATATTCTATATAATCTAATACTTTGTTTGAAAGTTCATCCGGCAATGCTTCAATAATATTGCATAATTCTTGTTTCTTTACAGTCATATTTCAATTCTCCTTTCTTCCTTTACAATTTATTATAACATATTATTTTAAATTTTTATACCCTTTTATAAATTTTTTTAAATTAATTTTTTATTAATTTCTAAATCAACTAATATATATCAGTTGATTTTAAGATTACAAAAAAAAGCCATTAAATAATATAAAATATTTAATGGCTTAATTTATTATTTTGCTCTTTTTCCTTTTTTTCTACTTTTCTTAAAACGCCTTATAAAAAATATCAGCACAATTATAATTACAATCGCAATTATTATATAAATTTTATAATTTATCTCAGTTTCTGCACGATTAGCATTTATAACATAAGTTGTAGATTTTGTTTCATCTTGACTATCTGTTACTTTAACTGTTATTCTATTTTGACCTATTTCTAATGTATCTCCACCTTTTACAGATACAAATGTGCCATCTAGATTTGTAGGTCTTATATCCAAATATGAAATATTGTGTGCAACTTCTATATTGTATTCATATACATCACTTTTAAAACTTGGAGTTAATTTTTGCTCCTTAGTTTCTCCTGTTTCCTTTTCCACACCATATATTTGTAAATCTTGCAATTTTATATCTGCCTGATTATTATATGGAAGCTCAATATATAAATTATATATTTGAGCTTCTCCATTTTCTGCTTTTACAATAACCATTATATGATTTTCGCCATCTGCTAGCTCTACTTCTCCTGCTCCTTCTATTGTAGCTTTTTCATCTTCTGCTTCTGCAATTATATTTATTTTTTTTGTGTTCTTATCTTTAAGAGTTACTTTATAATCTACATATTGCCTATTAAAAGCTGGTTCCATTGTTGCATTTTCTACAGATAAAGATTTTAAATAATCATTGCTAGATTTCCCAACATAAAAGCTAGAATCTACAGCTTGCTCGTTTCGCTTTTTTTCATTTTCTATTGCTTCTTCTTCTGTATAATCTGCAAAACCTGTACTATTTGGTGGGTATTCTTCATCATAGAAAAATGCCGAGTTTGATACATTAGTTATTAGAAGAATTGTAACAAATATTATTAATATCATATCTATTATTTTTTTGTGCATTTTAAATTTCATTCCTTCCTTATTTTTTATAAAATATATAAGGTGATATTAATTTTACATATTTTAACCCATTTCTATCCTAAATATTTATTTGCTATAAATGCTTGTGCTCCATCAGGCAATATAACTCTATCCCATGTGTATCCTCCAATGTTGTATGCCCCTGCATTTATAACTGTAACTGAAGTCCCTGCTGATACAAGATATAAGGAATCTGTTGATGTGCTTGGACCAATTCTTGCATATACATTTGATGTTGTTATTTTCTTTACATTACATTTTATTACATCATTAACAATTTGCAAATAATCACCTGAAACATATCCTATAGTTCCATCATCTGTAACTACTTGATGCCAATTACCATTTACTGCTCTTTTTATAGAAATTAAATGTGTTCCATTACTTAATTTTTTTAATGATGTTGAAGATGTACTTGCACTTTCTCTTAAATTTAATGTAGAGCCTACAACTACTGTTGCATCTTTTGGTCCTCTGTCAACACTTTGTGTATTGCTAGATGAACTTGTATTTCCTGCTGGTCTTGCACACGCGTCTTGTGGCATATTCTCATAAATTGGTATTACAAATGTAAATGATGAGTCTAGCTTTCCACTTGAAACATAGCAACTTCTTAATGTATGTCCTTCACTATATGCTGCTGATAAATTTTGCATATATTGATGTGTGTATAAAGAACTTCCACTTCTTAAATCTATATCAAATTTGTTTTGATATAAAGTGTTTTGATGAATTGATAGCCATTTGGTTTTTAGAAAATCTATTCCTCCGATAAGAGCCTTTTCCATTGTATCCCATCCTTCTTCTTTGGCTTTTTGTAAAGCTGTTGCATAATCATTTCCAACTTGTGCTCCTATGTTGTATGGATTATAATATGTTTTTCCGTCTCCTCCAGGCATTCCTGTTCCAATACTAGAACCTTCTTTTCCTTGTTCTTGGAATAGTCTTGCTAATACAAAATATGGATTAACATTTTGTTTTTTACATGCATTATTTACGTCATTTGCGTAGTTTCGTAAAAATGAACCGTTAACTTGACTTTGAATACCTTCTAAGCTTACTGAATCTTCTACATAACTATTTGCATCTAAGAATTGGAATACATCTGTTTCATTTAAAAAGTTCCTTGCATCCATAAAGTAATTAACTCCTGCTCTTGATGCTGATGCCCATACACCTGACCATTTAGCAGTTGATGAAATCCATCCACCTTGATATGTTCTTGTATCCACTAAACATCTATCTTTAGTAATATATTCTGCATAAGTGGCATCATCAAAATTTATACCTGTATATAATAGTTCAAAATTCCAATTAGGGTGCCCTACTGTTAATTTATCTATTTTATCTTTTATACCTGGATACTTATTTTCATCTATATATATTCCGGCATTTTCTATCATAAATAATTGATTTTCACTATTAGTTAGTTCTTGCATTACAAGGTTTGTTCCATTTTCTACTTTTCCGTTAGGTATAGTAATTGCCAACTTACCTTCTTTTGAAACAAAACTATAATAACCATCAGATTGTTTTTTTAGTATCCATTTTTGATTTTCTTTATTTAAGTCTTTGGTGTATTGTTTAACATTTTGTCCATCTGTTGCAATAACCTTATTAGAATTTAAATTTTGTATATAATAATATCCATTGCTATTTTCATAATATACAAGGAATTGTTGTTGATGTACTCCCGTGTAACTCCAAATTTGTACTATTCCACCATCATCTTTGTTTGCTTCTTCTATATCAAATGCAATACTTCTATTTGGTTTAGCTTCAAATTTATATAAACCTTCATCTATATACTTTTCCGTTTTCTTTGATTGTTTTTTCAAATAAAATTTTTGCGCAGGTGTGTCATTTCCTGTATAAAGCCATATATTATTTCCGTTTGAAGAATTTCCATTATATACATCTAAATATAATCCGCTTTTTTTACATATAATTGAATAAGTTCCATCTGTATTTTGCTTTATTATCCATTTTTGTGCATCTGTTCCATTTTCTGCATATTGCCACACATCAGTTCCTTGATCTATTTCCCCATTTTTTGAATCTAGCACATTTCCAGAATTAACTGATTTTATTATATAATAACCATTTCCATCTGGAACTATATTAAATTCATTTCTTATCTCATTTGTTGTAATTCCAAGTTGTACATTAGCACTTATTTCTCTTGATGCATTTTCAATATCTATTGAAACATCTGGATTTGAAAAAGGTACTATTTTATAAGTTCCCTCTTCTAGTTTTACTCCTTCATTTCTTTCAACTGTTGTAATTTTAAAGTTTTGTAGTTTTGAACTATTTTTTTCATATAATACTAAATTTTTTCCTGCTTTAACATCATTATTTTCTATACTTAGATATAGGTCACTTTTTTTGTTTTGTAAAGTATATGTATTATCTGAATTTTTAGTTATTTTCCATCTTTGTGAATCTGTATAATTTTCGTCAAATTGCCATATAAGAGTATTATTTTTCATACCACCATTTTGGACTTCCAAAACTTTTCCTGAATATACACTTTTTATTGTATAATATCCATCATCTTCATATTTTAAATCAAATTTTTTCTCACCATTAGCAATTTCTGTCCAATCAGTTATTTTCGCCATTGCACCACTATCACCTAAAGTACCAGCACCAGTTATTCCTACAACAAGTTGACTATTTGTAGTTGTCGATATTTTGTAAGTACCATCATTTAATGTTCTTGAAGGTTTGTTATCTAAATTTATTAATTTAAAATTTTGTCCTATCTTATTTGTTCTGTTATCTACTTCAACATTTCCACCTTCACTTACAGTTATACCTTGACCTGTTAAATATAAATTATTCTTTTTTGAAATAAAGCTATAACTTCCATCATCATTTATAATAGCTCTCCATTTTTGTGCATCTGAGTCATTTCCAGTATATTGCCATATATTAGTTCCAGGTGTCATGTCACCATTATATACATCTAAAAAGTTTTTTGTATTTTTTAAATTTATTGTGTAATATCCATCTCCTACATATGTAATTTGAAATTTATTTTTTTCGTTATTTATATTATGCCATTCGCCTATTTGTACATTTGCTTGTGATTGTTTTGAACCATCTTTTATCTCTAATGACATATGGCTATATTCTGGTTCATTTAATGAAATTCTGTATGTTCCATTGGTTATTAATTGTTTTTCTTCTGCTACTTTTGTAATTTTAAATTTTTGTCTGTTACCATCTATCTTACTATTTACTTGTACATTAGTGTTTTGTGTTAGTGTTCCATCTTGTATGTCTAAATACATTTTATTTTTCTCATCATTTGCGATTTCACTTTTCTTATTTATGATACTATAAGTTTCATCATCATTTTTAACTATTTTCCATCTTTGTGAATCTGTATAATTTTCAACAAATTGTGATACATTGGTTCCAGACTTTGTTCCTCCGCCTTGTGCTTCTAAAACTTTTCCTGAATTTACTGATCTAATTGTATAATATCCGTCATCTTCGTATGTAAATTCAAATCTTTTTTGGATATTGCTTGTTTTTTCAAGCAATTTTCCAACTCTTAAATTTCCCCCATTTTCTGTAGAAGAATTTTCTATTTCTAATGCTAAATTGCTATCTAAATTTATTGTACATATTCCGTTTATCTTTTCTTCTTTTGGTTTATCATTCAAGTTAATTAATTTAAAATTTTGCCCTACTGTATTTGTTCTTTTATTTACTTCTAGGTTTGCTCCTTCACTCATATTTCCATTTGTAACTGTTAAATATAAGTTATTCTTTTTTGAAATAAAGCTATAACTTCCATCATTATTTTTTACTATTTTCCATCTTTGAGCATCTGTTTTATTATCTTCATATTGCCATACATTGTTTCCAGGATTCATTCCACCATCTTGGACATCAAACATATTGTTTGTATTTGCCAAACCTATTGAATAATAGTCGTCTCCTTCATATGTAATCTGAAATTTGTTTTTTTCATTATTTATATTGAACCACTCGCCTATTTGTACATTTGCTTGTGCTTGTTTTGAACCATCTTTTATTTCTATTGCCATATGACAATAACTTGGGTCTGCTATTGATATTCTATATACTCCATTTGGAATTCTTTCTTCGCTATTTGATACTGTCATTATCTGTTCTTTTGAAGATATAGCTTCTACAGATGAATTTTCTGTTTGTTCTTCTGATTCTGTTTCTACAGTATTCGTGTTATTTTCATTACTTTCATTATTTTCATTATTTTCATTATTTTCTTTAACTTGTTCTTCCATGTTAGCTTCTTCTTGTACTTTGCTATCATTAAAATTGTCTGTAATTTCCGAAATAGCATATACTATTGGGTTATTTGCTATTAAAAATATAATAATTAAAAATATAGCAATTGTTTTTTTCATAATCAAATTCCTCCTAATGTTTCTTAAAATTTATTTGTCTTTTTTTATGTTTCTTATAATTTTATATACATTTTTTATTTCTACTAATATTTTATATTATAAATTACTTATAGTCAATGAGAAATAATGTAAATTATTTTGTTTTAATATATATTAAAATTGTACATACAATTACTATGAATATAAGTACATATAATCCATATTCTATCTTTTTTTCTATATTCGTTTTTATGGCTTGTTGTTCTATTTTCTCAACTTCCACAGCAATACTTGTATCATTAAGCTTTGGCTTAATTAAGTTATCTATATACTCTAATCTATAATCTAAAAACTCTTCAATTTGGTCTATTTCATATCCTGGTAATGCATTTCCCCAACGTTGTACTTCTTTTTGGTATGTTTCTTTTGGTATATCATTTATAAAGTTTTTAAATTCTTGTAATATATTATTTTTACTTAAAATATCTTTGCGTAATTCAAACCATCTTGTGGCATATTCATCTGAGAAACATTTTATAGTTCTTGTTATTAAGTTATTTCCTAAATTTTCTGCTATATAGTCATAACTATCAAGTAACTCACCTGATGTATTAGTTCCCCACGTAGAATCCAAATCATAAAGAGATGGATACCAAACTTTTCCATCATATGTAACCATTGCCATATTTTTACCAAAATTATCTATTGCTTCCATAACATCCATCAGTACAATGTAGTTAAATGTTGCATCTTTATTTAGATATAATTCAAAATCTTTTTTAAATTCTTCATCTGAACTATTTGCCACAAAATTAAGTAATCTATTGAATTTGTCTATAGTATCTTGGCTTTCTTCTCCGATTTCAACTTCCCATTTGGAGTCATCTAAGTCTTCTATTTCTTTGTTAAATAAAACTTGGTCTGACCAATCATCTCCAACTAATGCAAGGTTATTTGGATTATCTTCATCTAAGCCCCACATCCAGTCTGATTTTGGTATATTCCATGTGTATAGCCCTAAAAATTCATTATTTGAATATATTTCTACAGGGTAACCATCTATTAATCCATTATTTGGAAGGTCTGTTAGTACTCCATATTTTTCTTGGGCTTTAGCTGCAATTCTTGCAGAAACTATATTTCTAGAATGAGTTTTATCTATCCAATTTGCTTTTAAGCAATATTTATTTTGAGCTCCCCAGCCTTTTCCAACATCTATCTTTTCCTTTTTTTCATATGAATCATCTTTATATAAAGTTATGGTATAGTTTTTCTTTTCAAAATGTATACTTGATGTTCCTTGAATTTTAATTTTTGCCTTAGTTTCAAAATTAATTTTTTCACTTTCGTATTTAATGCTTATTTTTCTTTCATCTTTTTTGTCTAACATTTCGCTTATGTTTCCTTCAAAATAAACCTTTGGAATGTTAGTTGCACCTAACACTAAGCTTGATTTTAATATTATAAATACAAATGTTATTAACACTATAAATATTAATTTTAGAATTATATTTTTAATCATTTTGTTTGCGTTCATTTTATCTCAACCTTTCTTAATTTTCCAAATTAAATTTTATCATAATAACATAATATTATTCAAGTATTTTATCAAAAAAAATAGAAAAATGTTATAAAACATTTTTCTATTTTGAAAAATTCACCATAATTTTTTCTTTTAAACTTAATTTAATATTTTGTGGCTCATCTATTTCTATTCTTTTATTTTCTAAAACTAGTCTAGGATTTGTATTAGTTAGTTCTTCTAACTTTTCTTCTCCTACAATAATTTCAATTGCTCTTAAGGCTTCAGGTACTTGTTGATAAATTGTATTTTTTTTATGTACATCTGTACCTAAGAAATGAACCATATTATTTTTTAATAGCTTTTTTACAATTAAAGCTGCTTTTTCACCATATCTACCTAATATACTGCCAAAATTTGATTGCATTAAAACTCCTTTTTGAATCAGGTCATATACTATTTCTGGCTCTTTTTGTATAAAAACATATCTTTCTGGATGTGCTAAAATAGGAATAAGTTTGTATTCTAGCATTTCATATATAGTTTCATACATGTTCATTGGCTTTGAATTTAAAGGAAATTCAAAAAGTATGTAATTTGAATTATTTATACTTGTTGCTTTACCTTTTTCTAATAGTGATATTATTTTGTCTGTTATATAAATTTCATTTCCCATATATAGCTTTAGAGCTATCCCCATTTTATTTAGTTTTTCTGAGATAGCGTTTATCCAAACTTCTCTTTCAGCTACATTTACTTCATAATATCCTTCCATATAATGTGATGTTGAAATAACTGAATCAAACCCTGCTTGTTTTGCCTCCTTTAGTAACTCAAAAGTTTCTTCTACACTTTTTGAACCATCATCAATGTTTGGTAATATATGTGTGTGAAAATCAATCATTATCATTTGCTCCTTTTAATTGTTATATTAGTTTTTCTTTTCTTGTTGTAAATAATCATTTATTTGTTTTAAAATATCATTAGTTTTCTCTATAGAAATCGTTTCTTTTTCTATTGGTTCTGCACTTGTGGTATTATCTATAACATTTGTTTTATTAGTTTCTTGATCATTATAATTTATTTGTTTGTCAATGTTTACTGAATTTTCTTCTATATTTGCTGAGGTGTCTATATTATTTTGTGCATTTGATAAATTATTTAGGCTATCCTCAACATATGTTGTTTCATTGATATCAGTTTCATTATTTATATCTTGATTATATTCATTTGCTTCTGGCATATTTTCCATAAAATCATCTATTTCTTTTTCTTTACGAAATTTTTTTGCCATTTTTTTTGCTTTTTTATTTGCTTCTTTAGATACCTTTTTATCTTCACCATAATAATAGTATCTTTCACCATATTTTCTTGCTGATACTGGAACTTTGTTAATAACAACTCCTGCAATTTTTCCACCAACATTTTTTATATTTTTTATAACTCTTTCTAATGCATCTTTTTTAGTTATTTTATGTGCAGTTACTATTAAAGTAGAATCTGAAAGTCTTGATAAAATTACAGAGTCTGTAACTAATTCACTTGGTGTTCCATCTATTATTACTATATCACACAAATTTCTTAATTCATCTAGTAATCTTATCATTTGAGCTGAAACTAAAAGCTCTGATGGATTTGGTGGAACACTTCCTGCTGTCATTACATATAAATTGTCTATTTCTGTTTCTTGTACATAATCTGATACACGCTCAGACATTTCTCCTTTTTCATCAATTTCAACTTGTGATAAAAAGTTTGATAAACCTGGTTTTGGCGATAGTCCAAAAATTGCGTATTGTCTACCCCTTCTCATATCTGAATCTATTATAACAACTTTTTTTCCAGCTTGAGCAAATGTAACTGCAAGGTTTGATACTACCCAGCTTTTTCCTTCTCCTGGAAATGTTGATGTTACAAGTAAAACTTTCATTTTTTTATCTACATTCATAAATTGTATGTTTGTTCTTAATGTTCTAAAAACTTCAGAAATAGGAGATTTTGGGTTTTTATATGATATTACTTCTTTTTTCATTATTTTTTACCTCCTTTTTCCAAACTAAAGTTTTCTATAAGTGGTATAGATACAAGTACTGGTAAACTAAATCCTTTTTCAACATCTTCTGGTGTTTTTATTGTTGTATCTAACATATTGGCAACTAATACATAGCCTACTGCTATGACTACCCCTATAAGTGCAAATATAACTACATCTTTTGCATGATTAATATTAGATGGCACATCTTCAACTTCTGCTTCATCTAATATGTATATATTATTTATGTTATATATGTCTGGTATCATTTCTGAAAAAACTTTTGCAATTTCATTTGCAATTTTTGAAGCATATACTGCATTTTCATTTGTAACTGTTATTTTTATTAATTCTGTGTCTTTTACAGATTCAACAGAAACATTACTCCTTAGTACATCTTCGCTTACATCAATACCTAAATTTGAAATAACTTGTCTTAAAACTTTTTTGCTTTTTACAAGCTCACTATATGTAGATACTAATTTTGAATTTAATGTAATATCTGTTGTTGAAATAGTACCTATTTCAGAAGACTCTGCTGACTTTTCTGAAGCTGTTAAAACAAGTGATGTTGATGAACTATATTTAGGAGTTACAAATCCCATTGTATAAATTATTCCAATTCCAGTTGCAATTACTACAATTAATATTATTTGTAGCATTTTGCTTAAAAATAAGTCTAATAATTGTTTTAAATCTAATTCCTCCATTTATTTTCTCTCCTAACCTTTTTCTTTCTATTTTTCCGAGTCATATTGTTCTTGCATTCTTATTGCTTTTCTAATACTTTTTATAATTCCATATATAAGTATTAATACTATTCCTAAGCCTAACAATATAGCTCCATCTTTTGCAATAATATTTAAAATATCTCTTAATATATTTCTTAAAACTACTGATACTGAATTATTTAAAATTGTTATAGTTTCAATTTTAATTTTTAAATCTATGTAATATTTAGCAAGTACAAGAAGTAAACCATCTATTACAAATGCAACTCCCGCCCTTGCAAGTAATCTATAAATTCTTTTTATAGTTAATAAAATAATGAATATTATTAGAACAGCTATTAGTATTAATAGAGCTTTTTTAGCTAAATCTATAGTTGTTACTGCTTTTTTGTAAAATGTATTTATTTTTCCTTCATAGCTTGTTTTTAAAATTGTTGTTTTATATTCATTGCAAATTATATTAACAAACTCATTTATTGTCTTTTCTTCTGTTGCCGTTTTCTTTCTTCCAAGCGAATTATCTATGTTTTCGTTTAATTTATTTTTTATTTCGTCTGTGTCAATTTCTGTATTTGTACCATCAAAAATATTGTTTATTATAATTTTTGTGTCTTTTTCAATCTTTTCTTTAGTTATAATATTATTTAAAACTTCTTCGTCTAATCCAGATTGATTTATATAATTTTCAAAATTTGACTTAGCAGTTTCATATATTTTGTTATAATAGTCTTCTTCATCTAATTTAGACATAATGTAGCTTTCATTTAGTATAGTAGATGACAATATATTAATTAAAATAAGTACAAGTACTGACATTGCTAAAATAACTGTAAATATATATTGAAATATTAATCTTACTACTCTCATTATTGTTTATTTTCCTTTCCTATTGATATATTTTGGTTTTATTTAAAATGTTTTATTTTTGTAACTCTGCATATACAACATATCTTTGAGTTGCATAGCCTATATTGTTGAATGGATAACATGTATATACCATTAAAATTTCTTTTTCTTTTTGTATTGGTAATTTATCAAAATCAGTTTCGTTTATTAATTGCATGTCATATATTTTGTAGTTATATTCTCCATATGAAGTTGTAACTTTTATTTCATTACCAATTTGTAATTCTGAAAATCTTCTAAACATTTTTTTAGAGTTATGTCCCATATAAATAATAGAGCCACCTTCTCCTGGAAAATAACTTCCACTAGAATGACCTACTCCTTTTTTTAGAACCTCTAAAGTATCGCCAAAATATACAGGAAGATCAACATCTATTTTTGGAATATTAATTCTAGCATATTCTGTTCCATATTCTGGATAGTTTTTTAATTTATTATCTTCACCTATTACTGTTTTTACTGCTTCTTTTTTGTTTTCCACATCTATTGATACTTTATTTATTAATGATATGGCTTCTTCTATACTAGCCCCAAATAAAAAATAACCAACCACTATGATTAAAGCAGTAAAAATCAAAGCAACTATTAGTTCTTTAATAGTTGCTTTTAATGTATTTCCTACTAAATTAGGCATTAGCTAATTTCTTTCTAGCAACAACTGCTATTAGGGCTATAACTGCTATTGAAGAAACAACTAAAACTATGCTATTGTTTCCTGTGTATGGTAATGTACCTTTTGATGTAACAGAATCAATTAATACACCATCTTTGTAAACATCGATTCTATCTGATTTGAAATCTAATGTTACACCAGCAATATCAGCTGCTTCAACAGCTAAACTTCTTAATTGAGCTTTAACATCAGATGGTAAATCTTTGTAGTTTGTTGTGTTGTTATCTTTCATGATTTGATCTGCTTGTTGAGCTAAAGCCAAAATTCTATCACATTCAGCATTAGATAAAGAATGGTCAGCTAAATATCTTTCCATTGAAACTTTTTGTTCAGCTGGCATACCATATTTTGAACCAATAGCATATAGTTCATCTGGTAATGTTTCTGATGTAGCTGCCTTTACAACTGACATAGCTCCTACCATTAATATAGCAAATATTGCTAACATTGAAATTAATTTTTTCATTTTTTTTCCTCCTTTTTTTTAACTTTCACAATTATACCATTTATAAAATTTTAATGCAATAGTTTTTTTAAAAAAATTTTCATTTTTTGTATATGTGGTTACAATTCACAGCCAACATAGAATAAGAAAGTATTTGTAATATTATTGAAACACAAATTTAATATAAAAAAAACG
>CANQZV010000016.1 GCA_947628425.1 uncultured Clostridia bacterium
AAAATTTGTTAAATTTTATTTAAAAATCTTCATCAAATTTGTGGAAAAAACTTTTTTATAATGTTATACTTATTACATGGAGGTAATAACAATGATACATGAAATGAAGTTAAACGATAAGGCATTCAATAATATCAAAAATGGTATAAAAAAATTTGAACTTAGGCTTTATGATGATAAAAGAAAAAATATAAGATTAGGAGATACTATTATATTTCATAATCTAAATAATTTAGATGATAAAATTTCTGTAACTGTTCTTGCATTACTAAGATATCCTTCTTTTGCAGATTTATTTAAAGATATTGACTATAGACTTTGTGGAACTGCAAATAGTTTAGAAGAGAAATTAGAACGTGTTCATACTTTTTATACAATTGAACAAGAAAAAAAATATGGAATACTTGCAATAAAAATACAATTATTATAAAACATATACAAAAGACGCCGACATTGTCAGCGCCTTTTACGGTGTTATCGATTTATAATTACTACTTTTTCAGCTGTTACTATATGTTCTGTTAATGCTTTATATGTTTCAGCATATGAAAAAGCTTGCGGTGGTACAAATCCAAACTTATTTTTAAGCTCTTCTAATGAAATTGGATTAGTAAGTTCATAAACTTTAATTATTGGATAAGCATATTTTGATTTTTTCCCTTTATTAAAATCAATGTTTCCATCGCCATCAATTTCCAATTGTTCTGGATATTTTACAATATTTCCAATTTCTATCACATATTTTAGTTGGCTTTGTGGTGCAGTTACATAAACATACAAGAACTTAAAACTCTTTTTAGGTATATAGTTTCTAAATTCGTGATTTTTTATTCCATGCACAATTTTAGAAGTCGGTTCTTGGTTGATACTTACATATATTCCATTAGTTAATTCATCTTTCATATTTCTCAAACTCCTTGATAAAATAGTAGATACTGTAATGTCTAAACAGCATATACGGATTGTTAATCCAGTTTATCACAATATCATATAAAATATCAAGTCCTTTGAAGCCTAAATCTTCTTTTAAGAAACTATAGTTGATAAACTTTTTGGGAATATCTCCGTAAGCACCTTTCTTCACATATAGCGACTTTGACAGTTTAGCGCCAGACCAATCAAGTACCAAAGGGGCATAAAATATCATAGACATATCACTTACTTTACATCCAAGATAAGATGCTACTTTGTACCTCAATTCTTCTTGGTAAAAACCTGCATAATCACTTCCTGTAATTCTTATGATCTCAAAATCGTAGTTTTCACTTTGGTTTGTCGCAGTATAACTCATTCCTCTAATCAGATTTCTCAATGGAGAATTATATTCAAGCTTAGAAATTCCTTTATTGACATTTATGGAATACTCTCCATGTTTAGGGCAATAGAAAGTTATTGTATCTTCAGTATATACATTGTTTACACTATTTTTGTCTGTCAAACCACAGATTGGGCATGACATTCTTACTCTCAAATTCCCATATTTCTGATCCAGTTTCTTAGCAACATATTCTCTGTTTTTTAAGACTGTTTTAAAAACTTCACGAGTCTCAGGCTGTTCATTGAATTCGTGTTGATATCTAATTTCATAGTCAATTCCCGTCAACTCCTTATAATGATTAAGGATTTCGAGGTATTCTGAAAAATAGTTATCGATTTTACCAGTAAAGTTTAAACTCTTCTGATATTTTACGCCATCAATAACAAGTGTTTCACTCGGTGCAGTTTCTATTACCTCATAGAGAATAGTAATTTTTTTCTTTGAGTCATATTCTTCAAGTTTCCGAGCTAAAGCAAAAGCCAAAGCAATTGTTTCAAGTGTTCCAAAATGTGGCGAAGAGTTTGGCTGTGCACCAACACTTATCTTCAGTTTGTTTTTATGAAGTGTTCCAAGAATATATGGAATAATCTCCTTCTCAAAAACATACGAAGCACCACCTAATGGATTGTGAACAACACCATCACAGTTAATTTGCATAATGATTCCTCCTTAATTTTAAGTATGGTTTATGACTTTATATAATAAACAGCACTCGGCTGGAATTAAATTAACACTTGTATTATATCACGAGTTATGTTAATTGTCAATTTTTTCACTAATTACTTTGATTACGTAATTTATAATTTAAATATTTAATTTTTCTTTCTAATTTTCTAACAAATTGTTAAATTTATTACTAAATTCTGGTGCATGCTTCTTTAAATTTATAGGTTTTAAATTTTTATCTGTAAAACAATGTTTGGACTCTCCTGTTAAAAAAACTTTTCCTGTTTCTTTATCTTTCATTTCATATCCAATTGTCATTCTTACTCCAGAATATTCTTTCATAATTGTATTAATTAATATTGTATCTCCAAAAGTAGCATGATATTTATAATTACAACTTACACCTAATACAGGAATTGTTATATTATTTTGTTCTAAGAGTGAAAAAGGCATTTCTATACTATCCATCCAAGCACATCTTGCTTCTTCCATATATCTAATATAATTAGAATGATGAACAACCCCCATCTTATCTGTTTCATAATAATTAACTGTTCTTTCAAAAGTAAATCCCATACTTATAATCCTTTCTGTATTTTATATTTTCTCTAATAAGAAATTTTTTAAATATTTCTATAAAAAATTTTCATTACATATAAATTATTACACAATCAAATACATTAAATATTTGAATACTAAAATAATATATTTATTATATTGATTTTGTTCTTTTTTTCATTTCTTTTAGAGATTGTTTCTGATTGTCTGTTATTCTATATGATTCTATTGCTTTTTGAATTGCTTTATTATATGTAAAATAGTCTAATTTGCAATTTTCTAAATATTTTACTGTATTATTATAAAACTTAATTAATGCAACTGAAATTGCCCAAGCAACTGCCATTTTAACATAATATCCATCATTATTAATAGAATTAAATATTTCAAAATCCTTTTCTAAATATTCTTCATTAATATAATAGTTCAAAATCATAACAACTGCAAAACGAATTTCATACTCTTTATTTGATTTTGAATATTTAATAATTAATTTCCATATTTCTTTTTTATATTTTTTAGTAATTTTTAATCCAGAACAAAATGTATCACATATAGCCCAACTGTTAATCTTAGATACAAAATTTTTAATATATTCTAAAATTGTTCCTATACTTTCATTACTAAGTCCAATTAACATTCCTTTAAGCATTATTTTTTCATAATAATTATCCTCTATATAAGTTAGTAATTCTTCTATTGAGTATATTTTAATTATTTTTTTTGCATAATTTCGAAGAATTGGTACCTTTATTCCAATTATGTTTTCTATACCTGGACATAAACTACTATGAAATTTTTTATATTTTTCATCTGATAATTCGAATAAATTTTTTTCAATTTCTATATTTATAGTTTTATTACACATAAAAAACCTCGTAATCAAATATTTGTAATTAATATTATATACGAGGTTTATTTTATTTTCAATATATGTGGTTTAAATTATTATTAATTAACTCTCTCTTTTCTTAATTTTATGCCTAATATTAAAAGTGATATAGCAAAAGTTATTACATATATACCTATTACTACATTCCAATTTCCCATTACTATATTACTTCCCGCGATGGTTGATGTTATTATAGATGGAAATCTTGCAATTGATGTAATAATTATAAACTTACTTGGCTCTACAGGAAGTAGTCCTCCTAAATATACAAATATATCCTTTGGAAATCCTGGTATAAAGAAAAGAACAAACAATACAGCATATAATTTTTCTTTATTTGAAAATAGTTTACTATTTTCCCATTTATCTATTTTTTCTTTTTCAATAAAATTATATATAAATTCTCTGCCAAATTTTCTCACAGCTAAAAAAATTATGCTTGTACTTATAATGCTTCCAACATATATTATTAATAAGCCTCCTATAGTTCCATAACACATTCCAGCTAATAATTCCACAGGTTCTCCTGGTAATATTGCAAGAAAAACTTGTATAATCATTAAACCAATAATTGTAAATATTCCTAATACTCCCATATTTTGTATTTCATTCTTAAAATTAATCCTTCCCTCTTCAGTAAGAATATCTTTAAATATTGGTAAAATTTTTAATGTGAGCCATAATAGTATTAACAATAACAATATAAATACAAATAATTTAAATATTTTTACTTTATTATTTTTCATTTAATACTCCATTTTTTTGTGTTAATAATTCTGTCTTAAAAATTTTTTATTATAATACATATTTTTATAAAATTATATATTCAAATATAATTAAGTTATTTCAATAAATCTACTGCTCCTCGTAATTGTGTGTCATCTTTTCTTTCAATAGAATAAATACTTTCAATATTATCTGGTAATTTTATTTCAACATCTGGTGTAATTCCAACTTTATTTATTTTATTTTTACTTGATGTGTAATATTCTTCCGTTGTAATTTTTATTCCGCTTCCGTCACTTAATGTTAATAATTCCTGTATTAATCCTTTTCCATATGTTTTTGTACCAACAATTGTTGCCTTTTTATTTTCTTTTAATGCAGATGCAAATATTTCAGAACTGCTTGCTGTATTTTCATTTACTAAAACAACAATTGGCATATTTATTATTGGATTTTTAGTTGCTTTTTCAACTTTTTCTTCGTTATTTTTATTAACGGTTATCATCATAATAGAATCTTTATCTAATATATAATCTAATATTTCTAAAGTTTCGTCAACAATTCCTCCACCGTTGTTTCTTAAATCTATTATTAATGAATTTATATTTTCTTTATTTAATTTATTAAAATTTTCTTTAAACTCTTTTGCAGAATCTTCATCAAATGATGAAATATTAATATAGCCTATATTATTTTCTACAATTTCTGATTCAATTGGATGTAATTCTATAGTTTTTCTTTCTACATTAAAACTTAAAATTTGTTCTCCTCTTTTTATTTCAATATTAACATTTGTATCATTTTTTTCTTTTATATAAGATGATATATTATTAAAATCTTCTGAGGTAATTTTATTTTCATCAATTTTTTCAATAATATCACCAGATTTAAGCCCTGCACTTTCAGCTGGAGACCCTTTAATTGTAGAAATAATAACAATATTATTATTTTCTATATCCTGCATTATATATATACCAATTCCAACATATTTTCCGTTGGTATCTGTTTTCATTTGTTCCATTTCTTCTTTTGTATAATATTCTGTATATTTATCATCTATTCCATCTACATAGCCTTTAATTGCTGAATTTATTAGTTTTTCTTCGTCTATATTTCCTAAATAGTCATTTTTTAATATTTTATTTATTATATTAATTTTTGCATTTAATTTAGTATTTTCTGATGAACTATATCTTCCTGTTATTGAAGAAGAATAATAGTTATAAACAAGTACAGTAGTAACAATAAATGTAACTATTGCTACAACTACAATAAGCATTATAATTTTGTATACTTTTTTTCCTGTTTTTGAATTCATTTTAAAATCTCCTCTATATAAAGTATATTAGAAAAATGAGAGTTTTATACCCTCATTTTAACTAACTTAAATTATAGGTAATTTAATGGATTTACTTCACTTCCATAATTAGGCGATGTACGTACTTCAAAATGTAAGTGCGGACCAGAGCCAATTCCTGTATTACCACTATGTGCTATAGTTTGTCCTCTTTTTACACTTTGGCCTTCAGAAGCATTAATAGAGCTTAAATGTTGATAAAAAGTATATAAATTGTCTGCATGTTTTATCATTATGTATTTTCCTCTAACATTAGAATATCCTGTTATAACAACATATCCATCAGCTGCAGAATAAACAGGCGTTCCTACTGGTACTCCAATATCTATAGCTCTATGGTATGTAGAAGCTCCTGGAACTGGTTGCTCTCTATTTCCAAAAGAAGATGTTATTCTTGACCTACCATATGAGCTTGGAAGAGGCCAAGATAAAACGCCTGAACCAGATATACTACCATTAAACTGATTATTTGCTTTTTTAGAAGCAGCTAATATTTTAGCTTCTACACTACTAATTTCTTTTTTATAATTTTCTATTTCTTTTTGTAATTCTTTTTCTTCTTCTGATAATGAAGATACTTTACTTTGTTTTTGTGCTTTTTGATTATTTAATACAACCTGTATTTTTTCTTGTTCCGCCTTTTTAGTTTTTAAATCTTTTTGTTTATCTTCCAAACTTTTTTTATCTTTTTCAATTTTTGTTTTTTGATTATCTATACTTGTTAACAATTCTGAATCATTTTCTAATATTTCTGATACTAAAAAATAGTTAGATAAAAAATCTGAAAAACTACTTGAATTTAGTAAAACATCTAGAAAAGTTGTCTCTCCTGCTTCATATTGTGCAGATATTCTGGCTTTAAGTAAATCTTCTTGTTCATTATATTTTTTTTGTGTTTCTGCCAACTCAGTTTTTAAATCTTCAATATCTTTTGAAATACTTGTTAAATCTTGAGCTAAACTTTCTAGCTTATCCTCATTTTCACCAATAGATGTATTTAAATCATCTATTTCTTGCTGAGTTTCAGATAATTCTAATTTAACATTTGCTTTTTTTGATTCTGCATCTTTTACTTTATCTTGTAATTCTTTTTTTTCTGATTCTAATGATGCAAACACATTAGAACTTAACCCTATTACTAAAACAAAAGTAATTAATAAACTTAAAAATTTTTTTAACATTTTTTCCTCCTATGTTATACTTCTAAATATTTTCTCATAGATAATAAACTACCTATAATTCCTATACCAATACCTAATATTAAATATACTAGTATAATTAAACTAAACATTTCTCCAAAAGTAACTAAACTAAGTCCTATGCTTTTAACTATTGTTGATTCTAATAATTTTTCTGCAAGTAATTTATATATTCCTCCGACTAATAAAATTGAGATAGCAGCTGATAAAATTCCTATAATAATACCTTCCACAACAAATGGCCATCTTATGAAAGAATTAGTTGCTCCTACATATTTCATAATAGATATTTCTTTTCTTCTAGCATATACTGTTAATTTAATTGTGTTTGCTATAATAAAGATAGATCCTATTACTAAACCAACAAGAATAATTGCTGTAATAATTCTTATACCATTTGCAATTGCAAGTAATTTGCTCATTGTTTCATTACTACTTGTTATTTTTGCAATATTATCTAATTCATTTATTTTACTTTCTACTTGACTTGCTAATTCTAAATCTGTAAAAGTTACTTTATAAGATGCCTTTAGAAAATTATCTTCTTTATAACCTTCTAATAGATATGAAGTTTCCCCTAATCTATCTTGCATTATTTCTAAAGCTTCATCTCTAGATACAAATGTAACTTTATTAACACCATCTATTTGTTTTATTTGTTCTCCAACAGCTACAATTTCATCATCTGTTGCATCTAATTTTATAAAAACTTGTATTTCTTGTGAAGATTCAACTGTATTCATTATGTGGTTTACATTTTCTCCTATTATGAAAAATAATCCAAAAACTAACATTGAAATACACATTACAAGCATTGCAGAAATTGTTGATTTTTTATTTTTAAATACATTTCCAAATCCTTCACCAATTAAATAACTTATTATATTAAATTTCACTGTTATACCCACCTTTTTTACTATCTCTTATAATAACGCCATTATCTATTTGAATAACTCTTTTTTTCATTTTATCTACAATATCTTTGGCATGTGTAGCAACTACAACAGTTGTTCCTCTTTTATTAATGTCATCTAATAAACTCATAATATCCCATGCTGTTTCTGGATCTAAATTTCCTGTAGGTTCGTCTGCAATTAACATAGATGGATTATTTACTAATGCTCTCGCTAATGCAACTCTTTGTTGCTCCCCTCCAGATAATTCATTAGGATACATCTTTGCTTTTCCACTTAACCCAACTAATGATAATACCATAGGTACTTGTCTTCTAATATGTCTAGGAGTTGCTTTTACAATATACATTGCAAAAGCAACATTTTCATATACAGTTTTATCTGGTAATAATCTAAAATCTTGAAATACCACTCCCATACTTCTTCTTAAATAAGGTACTCTAGATTTTTTTAAGAAAGTTGTATCTTTTCCGTTAATAATAATATTTCCAGATGATGGTTCTTCTTCTTTTAATATTAATTTTATTAATGTAGATTTACCAGAACCTGATGTTCCAACTAAGAATGCAAACTCTCCTTTATTTATTTTAAAATTTGCATTATGTATAGCCTCTGTTCCAGTTGTATATGTTTTATTTACATTTTTAAATTCTATCATTTTTAGTATTTCAATCCTTTCATAAATATGTAAAATACAATTTATTGTATTATTTCATATAATTGGAAGTTTGTAAGAGCTTTTCTATTACATAAAAACATTTTCACACTATAATAATAACAATATTCTACAATTAATGCAATAGTTTTTACAAAAAAAACACAGGCAATTTTTGGTTACCTGTATTTTAATATATTTTATACACCCATTATGTTATATCCATTATCCGCATATATAATTTGACCAGTTATTGCTTCAGACATACTACTTAATAAAAATGTTGCAACATTTCCAACTTGAGTAATTGTAACATTTTTATGCAAAGGTGATTTTTGTTCTACAACTGTTAGTATAGAATTAAAGTCTTTAATTCCTTTAGCAGATAAAGTTTTAATTGGTCCAGCTGAAACAGCATTCACTCTCATATTTTCCTTTCCCAAATTCTCTGCTAAATATCTAACACTTGTTTCTAATGCTGCTTTTGCTACCCCCATTACATTATATCCGTCTAAAACCTTGGTTGAACCATGATATGTTAATGTTACTAAACTTGCATTTTCATTCAACATATCTAATTGTTTTGCTGTTCTAGCTGCTAAAACAAAAGAATAACTACTTACATCACATGCGTGAGCAAAACCTTCTTTTCCTGTATAAATAAAATCATTATGTAAGTCTTCTGTGTTTGCATGAGCAATTGCATGAACAATTCCATCTATTTTTCCATTTTCATTTTTTATTTTAGTAAAAACATCTTTTACTATTTCATCTTCTGATGCTGCATTTAAAACATAAGCTTTACTACCTTTAAATTCTGAAATTAATTCTTCTATTTTATGTTTGTTTTCTTCTCCCATATATGTAAAAATTAATTGTGCTCCATTTTCATAAGCAGACTTTGCTATTCCAAATGCAATGCTCCACTTGTTTCTAATTCCCATAATTAATATTTTTTTATTTTCTAACAACATTTTTATTTCCTCCTATTTTTTATAATTTATTTTTTTATGTATTCACCCATTTTTCTAAATTTTTCATATCTTTGTTCAACAATTTCTTCTGGCAACATATCTTTCATTTCATTTATAATATTTAATATCTCTTTTTTTATCGTTCCGGCAGTTTTATTAAAAGATTCTTCTGTATCATTATCTATAGCTTCTTTAATAATTTTATCAATTATTTTTAGTTCAAACAAATCTTGGGCTGTTAATTTCATTTTTTCTGCTGCTTCTTTTGCTCTAGATGAATCTTTCCATAATATACTTGCATAGCCTTCTGGTGATAGTATAGAATATATTGCATTTTCTAGCATTAAAACTTTATTTCCTAAACCTAAAGCTAATGCCCCACCACTTGATCCTTCACCAATTACAATTGATATAATTGGCACTTTAAGTTCAGACATTTTTAACATAGAGCTTGCAATTGCTTCTCCTTGTCCTCTTTCTTCTGCTCCAATTCCAGGGTATGCTCCTTTTGTATCTATAAATGTAATAACTGGTCTATGAAACTTTTCGGCTTGACCGCATAAATCTAATAGCTTTTCTATAACTTTCTGGATTTGGCATTCCAAAGTTTCTTTCTATATTTTCCTTTGTTGTTCTTCCTTTTTGTTCAGCTATTACTGTAAAACATTGATTTTCAATTTTAGCTAATCCACAAACAATAGCTTTGTCATCTTTAAAATTTCTATCCCCATGAAGTTCAATAAATTCATCAAATATATTTTCTATATAATCTAATGAAGTCTTTCTATTAGGTGACCTGGCAATTTCTACTTTTTCCCATGCAGATAATTTTGTTTTTGACATTTTTAAAACCTCCATTTCTGTATTATTGTGTTTACTTCAGATAAAAATTATTATTTAAATTTATGATATTGTATTAGCTTATATAATGTATCTTTAAGATCTTCTCTATTAACTATTTTATCTATAAATCCATGTTCTAGTAAGAACTCTGCTGTTTGGAAGCCATCTGGTAAAGATTCTCCTATTGTTTGTTCTATTACTCTTTTACCTGCAAAACCTATCATTGCACCTGGTTCTGCTAAAACAATATCTGCTATACTTGCAAAAGATGCTGTTACTCCACCATATGTTGGATCTGTTAACACAGAAATATACAAACCTCCTGCTTTATTTAATTTAGAAATTGCAGACGTTGTTTTAGCCATTTGCATTAAAGAAATAATTCCCTCTTGCATTCTGGCTCCACCTGAAACACAAAAAATAATTAATGGATACTTAAGCTCTATTGCTTTTTCGATAGCATATGTAATTTTTTCTCCTACAACAATTCCCATACTTCCCATTAAAAAAGCACTATCCATAATACAAATTACAACATTTTCTCCATTTATTTTTCCAGTGCCACATGCTACTGCTTCTTCTAACCCAGTTTTTTCTCTTAATTGTTTAATTTTTTTAGGATAATCTTCTAATTCAAGAGGATTTGTTGTTTCAATATTTAAATCAAATTTTTTATATGTACCTTCATCTATAATTGTTTCTAACCTTTTATTAATGTGCATTCTAAAATAGCCACCACAATTAGGACAAATATTATTATTATTTCTTACATCCTCTTTATATAAAATTTCTTTACACTTATCACATTTTACCCATTTTCCAATTGGAATATCTACTTTATTTTTAATTTGTTTTGGTGATGGTTCTCTTTTTTTTATTTTATCAACAATCATTTTGTATTTTCCTTTCTCGTATAATAAATTATAATATTTCTTTTTCTATAAAAGACGTATCAAACTCTCCTCTTATAAAATTAGTATTTTTAATAATTTTAAATAGAAAATCAATATTGGTATTCACTCCTTCAATTACTGTTTCTTCTAAGGCTCTTTTCATTTTACTAATGGCTTCATTTCTATTTGTACCATGCACAATAATTTTTGCTATCATAGAATCGTAAGTAGGTGGTATTGTATAGCCTTCATAAATTGCAGTATCTACTCTTATTCCTCTTCCTCCCGGCAAATTCAGTCCAGTAATTTTTCCAGGACATGGCATAAAATTTTTATTTGGATTTTCAGCATTAATTCTACATTCAATACAATGTCCTCTAAATTCTATATCTTTTTGTTTCATTTTTAATTTTTCACCTGCTGCAATTTTTATTTGACTTTTTACAATATCTATTCCTGTTCTTTCTTCAGTAATTGGATGTTCTACTTGTATTCTTGTATTCATTTCCATAAAATAAAAGTTTTTATTACTATCTACTAGAAACTCAATTGTTCCACAACTTTTATAACCTGCTACTTTTGCAGCTTTTACCGCTGCTTCTCCCATTTTTGTTCTTAATTTTTCATCAATTGCTGGTGATGGTGTTTCTTCTATTATTTTTTGATTTTTTCTTTGAATAGTACAGTCTCTTTCTCCTAATTGTATTACATTTCCATATTCATCTGCTAATATTTGAATTTCTACATGTCTTGGATTTTGAATAAATTTTTCTATGTAAATTTCGTCATCATTAAATGATAATTTAGCTTCTTGTTTTACAAGATTATAGTTATTTTCTAACTCTTGCTCTGAATTAACGATACGAATTCCTTTTCCTCCACCTCCTGCTGCTGCTTTTAACATAACTGGGTATCCAATTTTCTTTGCAACATTAATTGCATCTTTAAGACCTTTTATGCTTCCTTTAGATCCTGGAATTGTAGGTATTCCGGCAGATTTCATTAATTCTTTTGCATTTGATTTATTTCCCATTAATTCAATTACTTGATAAGAAGGTCCAATAAATTTTATATTTGATTCTTCACATATTTTAGCAAATTGACTGTTTTCAGAAAGAAACCCAAAGCCTGGATGAATACTATCTGCACCCGTTACATATGCTGCTTCTATTATATTTTTATAATTCAAATAACTTTTTGCTGAACTTGCTGGTCCAATACAAATTGCTTCATCTGCTAATTTTGTATGCATTGCATCTTTATCTACTTCTGAATAAACAGCAACTGTTTTTATATTCATTTCCTTACATGCTCTTATAATTCTAACTGCTATTTCTCCTCTATTTGCAATTAATATCTTATTCATTATTATATCTATCCTTTCTTATACCTATATTTTAATTTTATAAATCAAGTATTACAGTAATAATCTATATATAAGTTGGATAAGCTAGATGTTGAAAACTCTTGATACATAATTCTAACACCTAACATTTTATATCTATTATCTAATTTTTAAACTAGTGCGAATGTAAGCTCACCTTTTGCAGCTATTTTGCCATCTACTGTCGCCACAGCTTCTCCTATTCCAATTGGTCCTTTTCTTTTTATTATTTTTACTTCTAATTTTAAAGTATCTCCAGGTGTAACCATTTTTTTAAATTTCATTTTATCTATTCCACCAAATAGTGCATTTTTCCCTTTATTTTCTTCTTGACTTAATATTGCTACTGCACCTGTTTGAGCTAAACTTTCTGCAATTAAAACTCCTGGCATAATAGGATTATTAGGAAAATGTCCTTTAAAATACCATTCATCTATATTAACATATTTATAAGCAACTGCACTTTCTCCTGGTATATATTTTTCTACTTTATCTATCATTAAAAAAGGATCTCTTTGTGGTATAATTGTTTCTATTTCCTCTTTATTTAACATTTTATATTTACCTCTCTATTTTATAAATTATTATCCATATATGGAAATCACTTTTTAAACTTACACTATTTTAAATAATGGTGTACCAAACTCTACAACCTCTCCATCTTTAACTAAAATTTCCTGTATTTCTCCATCAAATTCTGATTCGATTTCGTTCATTAACTTCATAGCTTCTATAATGCATATTATATCACCTTTTTTTACTTTACTTCCTTTTTCCACAAAAGGTTTAGCTGTTGGTGATGGTTTTTCATAAAATGTTCCTACCATTGGAGATTTTACAATATTAACATTATCTTCTTCTAACTTTTCATTATTATTTTTTTCCAATAATTCAACCTTTTCTTTATTTTCTACTAAATTAACCTTCTGTACTACTGTTGATGTTTCCTTTTGCATACTTATTTTAGTTCCATCTGGAAAATCAATATTTATCGAACTTAATTTTGAATTTCCCATATCATCCATTAATTGTTTAATTTTTTCATATTCCATTTTATAAAATTCCTCCTAACTTTCATATTTTTTTAATATAATACTGGCATTATGTCCTCCAAAACCTAACGAATTTGACATTACAATATTAATATTAGTTTTAATAGGTTCATTTGGAACAATATTTAAATCACATTCTTCATCTTTTTCTTTATAGTTAATTGTTGGTGGTACAATTTGGTCTTCAATTGTTTTTGCGCATATTATTGCTTCAACAGCACCAGCAGCTCCTAATAAATGACCCACATTTCCTTTTGTAGAACTAACCATTACATTTTTACTTGCTTCTTCTCCTAAAGCAGTTTTTATGGCCATTGTTTCTAAACTATCATTTAAATGTGTTGATGTTCCATGTGCATTAATGTAGTTAATATCTGTTGCATTAATTTTTGCATCTTCTATTGCCCTTCTAATTGCTCTTGCACCACCTTCTCCTTCTGGTGCTGGTGATGTAATATGATATGCATCTGAAGTTGCTCCATACCCAATTACTTCAGCATAAATTTTTGCTCCTCTTTTTTTAGCATGTTCTAATTCTTCTAATATAATAACTCCTGCTCCTTCTCCCATTACAAAGCCGCTTCTTTCTTTGTCAAACGGAATACTTGCTCTATTTTTATCTGTTGCACTAGATAATGCTTTCATATTTTCAAAACCTGCTATTCCCATTTCACATATAGATGCCTCTGTTCCACCAGCTATAATAACATCTTCTGTTCCATATTTTATTGTTTTATATGCTTCTCCTATTGCATGTGTCGATGATGCACATGCTGTAACAATTGAAATAGATTCTCCTTTTGCTCCTAATTCAATTGAAATATTTCCTGCTGGCATGTTAGTTATTGACATTGGTATAAACATTGGCGAAACTCTTGAATGTCCTTTTTCATAATTTATTTCACACTGTTCTTGAATTGTTATTAACCCACCTATTCCAGAACTTACAAAAACACCAACTCTATCAAAATTGGTATTTTCTTTTGTTATACCACTATCTTTAAAAGCCTCTCTTGCAGCAATAATGGCAAATTGAGATGACCTATCCAATCTTCTTGTTTGTTTTACATCAAAATATTCTGTTGGATTATAATTTTTTACTTCTGCGGCTAAACTGGTTTTATATCCTGTAGTATCGAATAAAGATATATTATCTATACCACATTTTTTTTCTTTTATAGCATTCCATGTTTCATTTACATTATTTCCAATTGGGGTAATTGCACCTATTCCTGTAATTACAACTCTTTTTTCCATTCTTCATTTTCTTCCTTTCATATATTAATATTTTAACATTTTTTAACTTACATAAGCATGCCACCATCAACATGTAATACCTGTCCTGTAATATAAGAACTATCATCACTTGCTAAAAACTTAACTACATTAGCTACATCTTGCGTTTCTCCCATTCTTTTTAAAGGTATATTTTTTGAAATTTCTTCTTTAATCTCATCCTTTAATACTCCTGTCATGTCTGTGTTTATAAATCCAGGTGCTACGGCATTAACAAGAATATTTCTTGATGCAACTTCTTTAGCTAAACTTTTTGTAAAACCGATTATCCCTGCTTTTGATGCTGCATAATTTGTTTGACCTGCATTTCCAGAAATTCCAACTACAGATGATAAGTTTATAATTCTTCCATTTTTTGCTTTCATCATATAAGGAATTACACATTTTGTTACATTAAAAGTTCCAACCAAATTAGTATTTATTACTGCATCAAAGTCTTCCTTTTTCATTCTCATTAATAACATATCTTTAGTAATACCTGCATTGTTTACAAGTACATCAATTTTTTCTAATTTTGATATAACTTCATTTACAAATCTTTGGCAGTCTTCATAATTTCCTACATCGCCTTGTACTAATACACATTTAACATTATTTTGTTCTATTTCTGTTTTTATTTTTTCTAATTCATCATTTGAGTTTCTATAATTAATAGCAATGTTATAGCCTTCCTTTGCAAATGTTAATGCAATTTGTTTTCCAATTCCTCTAGTTCCTCCAGTTATAAGTACAACTTTATTCATATTTTTCTTCCTTTCTTTAATTATTGTTATTTAAAAAGTTAATTGTGTTTTCTAAACTTTCTATATTATTAACATTCAGTATATTTAATTCTTGTGTTGCCGGCGTTCTTTTTACAAAACCAGATAAAGTTTTTCCAGGACCTACTTCTATAAAAGTATCAACTCCTTCATTAAGCATTGTTTTTATGCATTTAGAGAAATAAACTGGGCTTATAATATGTTTTTCAAGAATTTCTCTTATATTATCTTTTTCTGTATATATTTTTCCATCTATATTTTTTGATACTTTTGTTTGAAAATTATTAATTGTGATTTTATTTAATTCTTCTTTTAAAGCTTTTGACGCTTCTATTAATTTTTCAGTATGAAATGGTCCAGATGTATTTAATATTCTTACTTTTTTTGCTCCAGAATCTTTTGCAAGTTGTTCTATTTCATTTATTCCATCCTTATCTCCTGAAACAACAATTTGACCTGGACAGTTAAAATTAACAGGAATTGCAAAACCATTTTTAACATTTTTACATATTTTAATTACTTCTTCTTCATTCATTCCAAGAATAGCTGCCATTAACCATTCACCTTTTGGAACTAAATTTTGCATGTATTCTCCTCTTTTTTGTACTAACTTTATTCCTTCCTCAAAACTAATAGCATTACTATATATAAGTGCTGTATATTCACCTAAACTTAAACCTGCTGAAATTTCTGCTTTAATATTGTTTCGTTTTAATAATTCTAATATTGCTAAGCTTAATGTTAGAATACATAATTGAGTATTTTGTGTTTTATTTAATTCATCTTCACTACCTTCAAAAGAAAATTTTGTAACATTTATACCTGTAATATTTTCTACTTTTTTATACACTTTTTTTACTATATCATATTTATCATATAAATCTTTACCCATTCCAACTATTTGAGAACCTTGACCTGGGAACAAAAAACCTATTTTCATATTATACTATACTCCTTTCTATTACCTCTTTTTCAAATAATTCACAAAATTTTTTAATAATTTTTGTATTATCTATTATTATGTTAAACTCTTTTTTAATTGAAGTAGCTATATTTTCTATTTGTGGTATAAAGTTTTCTTTATTTGTGTTTATACCAATACCTATTACAATATATTGAACAGATGAACCTTTTAATTTTGTTTCAGTAAGAATTCCTCCTATTTTTTTATTTTTTAAAACAATATCATTTGGAGATTTTAAATCTAATTCTATTTTATATAATATTCTAAATGTTTTTATTATAATATTTGCTATTTCAATTGTAAGACCATTTAGTTGACTAATACTACATTTAGTTTCTATATAAAATGAAAAAGCTATATTATTTGATTCATCTGTATACCAAGTTCTACCATGAGTTCCGTATACCAGATTTTTGCTTATCTGCAATTATTATTGTACCGTTTTTTATGTTACCACTTTCTATTCGTCTATGTATTTCTAATTGAGTTGAATCAATTACTTTATAATAAAATATATTTTTTCCTAGAAATTTAGTATTAATATTTTCTAACTGCATAATACTTTATTTTCTTCCTTTTTTATTTGTTCTATATTTTTTTCTCTTTTTATTTTATTTGTTGTTGTTTTAATTAAAGGTTCTGTACTTAAAATAATTCCCCTTATTGCTTTGTAATGAGGCATAATTTTATTTATTTCTTTTACTTTATTATTTATTGCTTTATAAATTTCGTCCATAGTTTCAACTTTATAAGTATTTTTTACAATTTCCTCATTATAAACAATTTTTGCGTATATTTTTATATTTTCAGTATCTTCTGAAATTTGTTTACCAAATATAAATGACTCTTCTACACCTTCAATTTTGTTTAGTAAATTCTCCATTTCTTCTGGAAATATATTTTTACCATTTTTTAAAACAATAACACTTTTCTTTCTTCCACAAATAAATATATAACCTTCATCATCTATTCTTGCTAAATCTCCAGTATAAAACCATCCGGATTTTATTGCTTTTTTAGTAGCTTCTTTATTTTCATAATATTCTAGCATAATATTAGGGCCCTTAACAATTAACTCTCCTATTCCTTCGCTATTACAATTAATTAATTTTGCTTGAACACTAGGAACTGTTTTTCCTATAGATCCAACTTTATAATATTTTTTGGTTCCTATAGCTATAACAGGTGATGTTTCTGTTAATCCATATCCCTGTACTAAATTAAATCCTAATTTTCTATATTTTGCTTCTATTGTGGCATCTAAACTAGCTGCTCCACTAATTAATAATTTTATATTTCCTCCAAATAATTCATGAATTTCGGAAAAAACTTCTCTTTTCTTTTCCATACTAGCATACTTATATTGTTCTTCTTTTTGTAATACCTCCTCTAGTTCTCCTTTTTGATTAACTTTCTTTTTAATAATTTTAAATAGCCTTTCATATATACCAGGAACAGATGCCATAACAGATACTTTGTACTCTTTCATATTATCCTGTATATATCTAATACCATCACAAAATACTGTTTGTGCACCTTTATATAATGAAAATAAAAATCCAACTGTACATTCAAAAACATGATGTAATGGTAAAAAAGAAAGAAACACATCTTTAGAATTCACATCTAGTATAGATGCTATATCCATTAAATTAGAAACTATATTTTTATGTGATAAGGCAACTACTTTTGAAGCAGATGTTGTTCCAGATGTAAATAGCATAATACTCATTTTTTCAGCATTTATTTTAGCATTAATAAATTCATTATTACCATCTTTTATTAGTTGTTTTCCTTTTCTTATTAATTCACTTTCTGAATAAATACCATTTACATGTTGGCAAATATCCATAGATATTAGATGTTTTAAATTAACTTCACCTTCATATTTTATTTTTTTAAGTACATCTTCATATTTAGAGGAATAAAAAATGGCTTCTACTTTTGATCGTTTTATTAAATCTTTTAATTCGCTTTCTGGTAATGATTTATCTAGTGGTACTACTACTCCTACCCCACACACAATAGCTAAATATGCTATTTCCCATTCATATCTATTTTCACCAATAATAGCTATTCTTTTTCCTTTTAAACCTATATCAATTAAAGCTGTTCCTAAAGCATTTACCATGTTTCTAACTTCTGCATGTGTATAGTTTTTATATTGGTTATTACTTATTTTTATTTTGTATGCAATATTATCTCCATATTTTTCTCCAGATTTTTTAAGCATATCTTTTAAATCTGTTATTTTAATATAATCATATAATCTTTTATTCATTTTAAATTTTTCCTCACTTTACAATAGTGTATTTTATACCATTTTTTTGAAAAAGTCATTATACCAACAGGTCAGTTTAAAAATTTAGTAATATATAACTTAAACTTCAGTAATAAGCTAAAATAATAAAAGTATATAAGATGAGTATTCTAATAAATAAAAAAAATTCCAGATAATTCTGGAATTTTTTTTATTTATCATTATTTTGACTTATTTTCGCATATTTCTTTAATTTTTCATACACTAAATAATTAACTGTTCCTGCTGGGAAATTACCATTTTTATCTTTTTTGCCTGCAGGCACTCCTGTTAATATTTCAATTCCCTCTTCAATTGTTGATATTGCATATATATGAAACTTTTTATCTTTTACTGCTTCTACAACCTCATCTGAAAGATTTAAATTTATTACATTTTGAATTGGTATCATTACTCCATGATGTCCATTTAAGCCTCTCATTTTACAAACTTGGTAAAATCCTTCTATTTTTGAGTTAACACCGCCTATTGGTTGTATTTCTCCTTTTTGATTAACAGAACCTGTAACAGCAATTGACTGGTTAATAGGAACCTCAGATAGGCTAGATAATAATGCATATAACTCTGTGCTTGATGCACTGTCTCCATCTACTCCATTATATAATTGTTCAAAACATATACTTGCTGTTAAAGCCAATGGTATATCTTGTGCAAATAATTCTCCTAAATATCCATTTAAAATAAGAACACCTTTTGAATGCGATGAACCTGAAAGCTCTACTTCTCGTTCAATATTAATTATACCAGACTTTCCAGTATAAGTATTTGCTGTAATTTTTGCTGGTTTTCCAAATGTATAATCACCTATTGTCATTACTGTTAATCCATTAATTTGCCCTACACAGAATCCTTCTGTACTAATTAATAATGTATTTTCTTTAATCATTTCTGTGTATTTAGCATCATATTTTTTTACTCTTTCAATTCTTTCTTCTAAGGCTTTTATAACATGTTCTTCTTTTACTATTTTAGATTTGTTCATTTTGGCCCATGTACATGCTTCACCTATTATTTGAGATAAGTCATTAAATCTTGTAGATAATTTATTTTGATTATCAGCTAACCTAGATGCATATTCAATTACCTTAGCTACAGCATATTTATCTAAATGTATTAATTCCTCTTGTTCACAAAATGAATGAATAAATCTAGCTAATTTTATAACATTTTCATCTGTTCTAGGTGCATCATCTTCGAATTCTACTTTTGCTTTAAATAATTTTCTAAAATCTGAATCCATTGCAAGTAAAGAATGATAAATATTAGAATTTCCAATTAAAATTACTTTTACATCTAATGGTATAGGCTCTGGTTTTAATGAAACCATTACCATAGATGATCTTTGATCTGCTGTATTCTCTATACTAATTTCTTTAACTCTTAAAGCCTTTTTTAATGCTTCATAACACATTTGGTTTGATAATAAATCTTTTGCTTGAAAGATTATATATCCACCATTGGCTTTTTGCAATAATCCAGCTTTTAGCATAGTATAATCTGTTTTTAAAGAGCCATAATAATTTTCATATTCTAATTTTCCAAATATATTATGATATGAATAATTAGAATCCATGATAACAGGTGCACCATCTAAATTACTATTATCAATAAATAAATTTACTCTATAATTTAACCATGGCTTTGGTTGTACAAATTGTGGCTGAGGACTCTCTGGATTTGTAGGTTGCTTTTTTTCAATAAATGTAGATACATTTTTTAAAATATCCTTCTTAATATCGTCTAAAAATTTATTAATTTTTTTATTTCTTTTAAAATTTGATTTTACTATATTTATTCTTGCATTAACAGTTAATAGGGCAATATTAGATTGCCACTCTTCAATTTTTCTATCTGCTTCTTTTTCTATCTCCTTAATTTGACTAATTACTGAAATAATTTGCTCCTGTACAATATTTGATTTATCTTCATATTCTTTTTTTACATCTTCATCTAATTTTTCAAATTCTTCTTCTTGTAGTGTTTTTCCATTTACAACAGGCATCATATATATACCATTTTGTGCTGTTTTTACTTCAAAACCATATTTTGCAGATTCTTTATTTAATTTTTCTAATAAACTACTTCTTTTTTGTTCAAATTCTTGTTTTATTAAATTTTTTTCTTTTTCAAAATCTTCATTACTAAATGTACTGCTAATATCGTTTTTAATATCATTTATAAACTGTTCCATCATTTCTTTGAAAATTTTTCCCTGTCCAGCCTGTAAAGAAATAGCAATTGGTTCATTAGGATTTTCGAAATTATATACATAACACCAATCAGAAGGTACTTTTTTCTTTTTAGATATTGTGTCTAAATATTTTTTTGTATACATTGTTTTTCCAACACCACTTGGACCTTCTAAATATAGGTTATAACCTTTTATATCTACATTTAATCCAAATTCTAACGCCTTTATTCCTCTGTCTTGTCCTATTCCTGTTGAAATTGATTCAAGTTCTTCTGTAGTTTCAAATGGTAATTTTTGCGGATTACAATATTTTTTCAAACTTTTGTATGACAATTCATTTTCTTTCTTCATTTGTAGTTCCTCCTTTATTATAAATAAAATTTATTTTAAATTTAATGTCATAATAATAGCATCATCTGTATTATAATAATATTTTTTTCTAATTCCCACTTCTTTAAATTTATATTTTTTATATAAATTAATTGCAGGTATATTATTTACATTTACTTCTAAAGTTATGCTTTCAAGATTTCTTTGTTTCGCTATTTTAATTAATTTTTCCAACATTAACGTACCTACTTTTTGTTGTCTTTTATCTTTTCTTGTAACTATATTCGTTATATGTGCTTCGTCAATTGGTTGCCATATTCCTGCATACCCAACAACATCATTATTTTCATCTAAAGCAACAATATACGTAGATGCTGGGTTTTCTAATTCTGTTTTTAAAACATTTTCATTCCAAAACATATCAAATTCATTTAATAGTTTGTCTTTTATTTTTTTTAAATGTTCTATATTCATATATTCTATTAATATATTCATTTATACACCTGTTTAAATAATATTTTAAATTAATCTTTCTGCATTAGATTTTCTCAAATACATTGGGAACAGCATATTTGTATCACATGCTTCATTTCTTTTTAAATATGCTAACATACCAATATTGGTTGAATTTAACTTATAGTTACAATCTAATTTTGCTTTTTTATTTAATGTTTTTATAATTTGTTCTTTATATATAAAACTACCATCTCCAATAAAAGTAATTTTATTAAAATTTTGTGCTTTTTCTAATACATTTTGTACATTACTAAACTGTAATTCATCAATAACTTCATATCTTCCATTACTATTTTTAAAAAAGCCATAATATACATTTTCATTTTTTGCATCTAGCATTGCACATATAATTTCATCATTTTTTTCATAATAAGCTAAGCTTTCTAAAGAACTTATTCCAATTACTTTTTTATTGGTAGCATCTGCAAATGCTTTTACAGTAGCTATTCCAATACGAATACCAGTAAAAGAACCAGGTCCTTTATCACATGCAAACAAATCAATATCTTTTATAGAAATTTTTTCTTTTTTTAAAACATTATCAATTAATGGCATTAATTTAACTGAGTGTGTATATTCATCTTCTATTGTAGCTTCTTGTATTAAATTATTATTTTCTAATAGAGAAACTCCACAAACTTTACTTGCTGTTTCTATTGCTAAAATTTTCATTTTTATTTCCTTTTTATATTTTTTTATATTTTATATTAACTATTTTAATTTGTAAATAATGAAATTAAAATATTTTGAATTTTTTTATAATCTATTATAATATTTAAATTTTCAATTATGAGAAAATACTCAATAACATTTTGATAATTCATATAATCTATAAAAAAATAGTGCATAAATTTTATTAATTAAGAATTTATACACTATAATTTTCTTTTATTTTAATAATTCACTTAATTTTTTATGTTTTGTAATTTATTTGTAATATTTTTAATAAATTGATATTATTTATTAACTATAAATTTTCTATTTCTTCTTTAGTTAAGCCTGTTATTTTTTCTATTTGTTTCATGGGAATATTTTCTTCCTTCATTTTCTTTGCTATTTCAGTTTTTTCTTTTTTCATTCCTTTTATCTCTCCAATTTTTCTTCCTCGTTCTTCGCCTATTATCTCTCCTTCAGCTTTTCCTCTTGCTTCTCCTATTAATTCTCCTTCTGCTCTTGCTC
>CANQZV010000017.1 GCA_947628425.1 uncultured Clostridia bacterium
ATATAAAACTTCTACTGATATATTTTCATTGTTTTGACTTTGATATATGATTAAGTCTTTTAAATTTTCTACATTATTCAATAAACATTCCTCCTATTCCTTTCATTTTATTTATATTTATTTCTTAATTTTTATTTTCCTATATATAACTTTAACTGTTTTGATAACAACATTAATAATGATAGGTATTGCTGCTAGTCCAAAAGCAAATATAAAATACTCTATTCCATTCATACTTAATAATCCATTATTATGTTGGATTATAATCCATTTATTATAATTTACCATATTACATATATAACTTCCAATTATAGTCGTTTCTATTATCCAAGTTATAGTGGCAATAATATTAAACTTTAATTTTGTCATTTCAGTTATATTACATATTTTATTTTCATTTATTAAATACAGTATAGCTATTATTATTGGTATAATAAATGATGCAAATATCATAATTTCATAAAAGCTACCGCGAAAATTTTCAATCAAATAATCTAGCAAATTAAAAATAATCCATGATATTAGTTGTGTAGAAGTTAGTATAATTAGATATTTTATTTTCTTCATATAATCCTCCATAAGATGTGTGTCGATAAATTGATTACTCCTATGTTTTTTTAAAAGTGGCTCTACTGTGGAGTTACCCGTTTTTGTGTCGATAAAATCTTTCCTCCTCTGAAAATATACATCCACAATATTTTTGCATATATAATCCTAAATCTCTTGCTTTTGATTGTCCTTCTCTAAATCCTACCCTAAAATCTCTATATAAAAAGTTTATATTATATTTTTTTGCCAAGTTTTCACATATTTTTTTTAACTCTTCATGTTTTTGATATGGACTTACAAAAAGAGTACTTGTAAAAGTATCATATTTATTTTCCTTAGCATATTTTACTGTTTGTTCCAATCTGACTGGATAGCAATATTTGGTACATCTATTTTCTAAATCATTTACAACATTTCTACAAAATTCATTAAGTCCATAATTTTCATTTATAATTAAGTTTACATTTATCCTTTTAGCATAATCTTTTAGCGTGTCCCTTCTTGTTTTATATTCTATGTATGGATGAATATTTGGGTTGAACCAGTATAATGTTGGTTCGATATTTTCTTTTCTTAAAGAATCTATACAGTACACACTACATGGTGCACAACAAGTATGCATTAATAATTTCATTATATTACTATTCTCCTTTCATTATTTTTTTTCATATACCTCAAATATACCGATTACTGTATCAACTTTATTATAGTGATTCATTATATAGTTATGTATTTCTGGATATTCTTGATAATATGTATAATTGGTAATCATAATTCTTACATCTCCTAAATTTTCTATAGCCCTAATTATTTTTTCTTTTCCATTCAATCCTGTATTTCCTTTTAGTGGTAAATCTAAAATACCATTATTAATATCTAATCTAGCATTATATAAAGTTGCTTCTGGTGAAATTAATACAACTTTTTTAGGGCTACCATTAATATATTCTGTAATTATTCTTATTCGTTCATCTATTCTGTCGTCATTGACAGCTCCGAAATAACGATCTTGCTTACAATACCCTGGGTTATTAATCCACGTAATAAAGTTATCTATTGTTAGAAACATTAAATATGATACAATAACACAGATAATAGCAATTTCTAGATATTTAAACTTTATATATTTATCCTGTGATATACAGTATGTAAAACATAAAATTGAAAATATCATTGCTATTCGAGAATGGAAGTCACATATAATTGGATATGCTATCAATAACATTATTAATGAATAAATAAATAATATTTTTAAGATATTGTCTTCTTTATTTTTATATATCTTTACACCAGCAATTATTATATTAATAATTACTAATCCTATAATATATGTTTCAACGGTTAGATTCTGTTGAAACTCTATCATTCCTAATACTGTATAATCCCAAAATGCATATAGAGAATGCTGTGCAAAAAGGATTGTCATTCCTATAAAAGATAATAAAAGAACTGTCATAATTAATAATAAATATTTTTTTACTTCTATTTTTTTATTCACTATTATATCAGATATTACAAAGCCTAGGAAATAATATATTCCTATTGTTTGTTTGATTGCAAAAATTAAAAAAGTAAATATGCCTTGAATTATATAAAAGTTTCTCTCCTTTAGTTTGGAGGAAATTTGGTGATTCATTCCGAAAATACAAAAAGTAATTGCTAAAATATTATAGTTAGCACCAACTGTAATAATATCTCTTAAAAATAATATATTAATCATTAGTGCTATACATATATATGTGTTTTTTATTTTAATCTTTTTTAGTAATAAATATATACTTAATATTAATAAGCACCATATTAGAATACCATATATTCTGAATACTAAATAGTTAGCTGTAAATATTTTAAAAAATAAAAGTCCTATATAGAAGAATAATGGCGTTACTAATACATTGATTTCTCTATATATTGAATAACCATTATACATCTTTAATACTTCTCCAAATAAAGTAGACTCATCAGTTTGTCTAATTGGGTTATTTAAAATAATGCTCGCCACACTAATAAATAAAAAAAATAATATTATTATTGTAAATCTTTTTTTTATTATATTCATTTTTTCCTCTTATTCATTATAATTTATAATAAAGTTTTCAATTTTTTTATTTTTAAAGTTCTCATACTGTGTAATCTCTATTGAATGATTAATATCAGTAATATAGGCTACCTTTTTTGTTGTCTCTATATGACTAGGCATATAGAAATGATATTTTCCAAAACTTTTTACATTATCAAATCTTCCTAACTGTGTTTTGTCAAAATATTCTATTGTATCCATTAATTCTTTTGGATTAGTTTGAGTATAATATAAAACATAAATATATGGTTCTTTAAAGGTATAGTCTATATAAATCTCATCTACATTTAGTTCTGAGACAAAATTAATTACTTCATCTATGTTTTCTACGAAAGTATAGCCATTATGTTCTAGATGAATATAGGATGTCATAAACCAAGTAAACAATATAAAATAAATGGTTATTAATATGAATTGAATTACTTTATTATGAATTACCCAAAAATAAATTCCTTCCACTGTATAATAAAGTAATGGAAGAATTAATATATTAATTCTATTGATATTGACATCTGTAAAGAAAAATAATAGTAAAAATGCTGCTCCAAACCATATATTCCATATCATTTTATCTTGATTTTTTTTTCTATAATGAATAATGAAACCAACTATTGTAAAAGGAAGTGAAATGATATAATACATTCCAAAATAAGGCAAACTATTCCATTGTAATCCATCATTTTGAGTGATTAATAATTGTATTGAATTACTAAAATTATGAAATAAATTAACAATCAAATTTCCTGAGAACAAATTAGTTTGCTCTTCATATCGATTTACTGGCAATTTTGGAACAGTAAATGGACCGATTTGGAATTCTGATAAATGAAATGTGTTAATTAGTACATACAATATAATTGGTAATGAAATGATACCTACAATTGCTAATCCACTTAACATTTTAATAGTAGTTATTTTCTTTTTTACTCTTAGATAAATTAATAATGGTATCCAAAATAATGGTAAAAAGAAATACGCTGTACCATAGGCATATACTGTTAATCCTAAAATAATAGATGCAATATAAAAGTAAATACTCTTTTGTTGCTCCAGATAAGTGATTATAAAATAAACAGCCCATAGTACTAAATCTGGAAATATATTAGATTCTAATCCCCATCTACTTTTCATAATATGCCATGGACATATTACAAAAAATGCTAAACCAATAATTGCAAATTTTTTATTATTCATTTTGCATAATAAATTATACCATATAAATAACGATACACAACTAATAATGACCATTGGTAATCTTGTAGAAATAATATTTAAACCTAATATTTTTATAAATGGTATCATAATATATGTATAAAGAGCATTTTGTCCACTTCCCCATGCTTCTAAAAAAACAGGAAAGGAATTACCATTTCTATCTATTCCATAATTTAGTATAGAAAAGGCGTCATAAGTGCTAGATGCTTCATCAACATTTAATCCAATTGGATATAAATTAATTCCTACACTTCTAATAATACAACCTAAAACAATGAGTAAATAAGCAATCATTTCATATTTATATTTTTTTACTATGTCTTTAATATTTTCCTTTTTTATTATTTTTCTTAATGGTTCCTTTATAATAATTATTGGAACAATAATACAAAATAATATTGCTAGAACATTATATAGCATTTCTTCTCCTTTTATTCATATATATCATATATTTCAACATTTCCAATTTTTTCTTTGTTTTTCCTAACATATTCTATAATATTAAGTGGTGTTTGCCAATTTATTTTATATTTTTTATTTAATACTAAATAGATTCTATTATTATTTAATATATCTTTTATTATTTTTTCTTCACCATTACTTCCTATATTTCCCTTTAATAACATATCGTAATCTTTATTGTATTTATCAAGTGGTATCATATAAATTGCAGCAGAAGCATCTATTATTTTAACATCTTTTTTTGAATTTAATATAAACTCATCAATTTTTACAATTTGTTTTTCAAATGTTTTATCCATTGTTATATAGTGATAATGATTTAAAATTGAAAAATTATTTTTATTATTATAATATTTATAAAAATTATTTCCTGAATAAATAAACATATAAATTATTATAAAAGAACTTATAAAATAAGATAAGCATAATATTATTTTTTTAAATTTATTTATTTTGTTAAAAATAATTTTACATGCATTATATACTTCAGTATATATCAACATTATAATTGGTATAGAACCTATTAAAAAATGTACTGTATCAGATATTGGAAAAACAATAATAAATAATGCCAATCCATATATTAATAAGAAATACATTTTGTAATTTTTTTCTTTAATTATTAATTTATAGCTAAAATATATAAGTGATATTGGTACTAAAATTGCAAATAAACCTGTAGCATTAAATTTTATTAAATTTTTATATGACGAAAAGTTGCTAAATTCAGTAGCTCCTTTTATTGTATAATTTATAAAATCATTAAAAATATTATTATATAGTAAATAAATTAATAATAATAAAATAGGAATCATCATTCCAATTATTCTATAAGCTGAACATCTTAAATATGTCTTTAACTGTTCCTTATTCTTAACATATAACAATCTACTTATCAATGAAATAAAACATATTAATATTCCTGTTGTTTGTTTTAGTGTTACAGTTAATCCAGCTAAAAAACCGATTAGTATATCACAATATAATGAATAATTTCTTTCTTTTATTATTTTTATTTCATGTAAAATAATAATTAATACAACTAATAATGTAGCATAATTATAATCATAACAAAAAATATCTTTAAACAAAATAGCAATAAGAAAAGTAAAACAAATACATAATTCTTTTTTTATATTTAAAGCATAAAATACCTTATATATTATATAAAATATTCCTGTACATAATATGGCTGCTAGAATTCGCATAACAATTAATTCATTTATTGTTAATTTTATTATAATTCCTGCTATTAATGGTAATAAAGGCATTTGTAGCATATTGAAATCTCTATATGGTAATAGTCCGTTTGATACATTTCTAGCAAAATTAAAATTCCATATTTCATCTAAACTCCATAATGTTTGTGTTAAAATATTGGATAATATTACTAAAAATATTAATAAAAATAATAAAACATTAAAAAACTTTTCTTTTTTCATATTACCCTCTAATCTATATTTATTTTTTTATCTATTATGTATTCGGGTCTTTGTTTTGTTTCATCATATATTTTTCCAACATATTCGGAAATAAGCCAAATTGAAAGTAATTGCATTCCACCCAGAAAAGTAATTGTAACCATTAAAGATGTCCAACCTGCAGTAAGCTGGTTTAGTTTAAAAATATAAGATACTATTGCATATATTAAAATTATAAATGAAGTAAGTACAGAAATTCCTCCTAAGACACCTAATATTTTTAGAGGTTTAGTAGAAAAACTTGTTATTCCATTAGATGCTAATTTTATCATTTTACCTAATGAATATTTTGTTTTTCCTGCTATACGTTTTTTTCTTTCATATTCTATTGGTGTTTGTTTAAAACCAACCCAACTAAATAAACCTCTTAAAAATTTATTATGTTCTGGTAATGAATTAATAATATCTATTACTTTTCTATCAGCTAATCTAAAATCTCCTGTGTTTTGTGGTATTTTAGTATCAGATAATTTATCTAAAATTTTATAAAACATTTTAGCAGTGAGAAGTTTAAATTTTGTTTCTCCTTCTCTAGATTTTCTTTTAGCATATATAACGTCATTGCCATTTTCCCACAGTTTAATCATTTCTTCTATCAATTCTGGCGGATCTTGCAAGTCAGCATCCATTATAATTACAGCATCTCCGGTTGTATATTTTAGTCCAGCTGTAACAGCTGCTTGATGTCCAAAATTTCTAGAAAAAGATATCACCTTTACATTCTTATCGTCAGAAGATATATTTTCTAATATATGCATAGTTCTATCTTGACTACCATCATTTACAAATATAATTTCATATTCATATTTACTTATTTTTTCTAAAACATTTTTTGTTCTAATATAACATTCATTTGCGACTTCTTCTTCAAAGTACATAGGAACTACAACTGATATCTTTTTCATTTATTTATCCTCTCTATATTAATTATATTCTATACCCATATGTTTATATGATGCTTCTAAAGGAATTCTTCCTCTTGGTGTTCTAGAAATAAAACCAATTTGTATTAAATATGGTTCATATACATCTTCAATTGTTTCAGTTTCTTCTCCAATAGTTGCAGCTAATGTTTCTAATCCTACAGGTTTACCTGCATATTTTATTATCATTGCTTCTAACAATTTTCTATCTATTTCATCTAACCCTAATTCATCTATTTCTAATTTATTAAGCGCAATTTTTGCTAATTTTAAGTCTATATTTCCATTTCCAATTACTATAGCATAATCTCGAACTCTTTTTAATATTCTATTAGCTATTCTTGGAGTACCCCTTGATCTTCTTGCGATTTCAACTGAAGCATCATCATCTATATTAATTTTTAATATATTACTTGATCTTTTGATTATTGTTTTTAATTCACTTGTATTATATAATTCTAATCTTTCAACTATTCCAAACCTATCACGAAGGGGTGTTGTAAGTGAACCTGCTTTTGTAGTTGCTCCTATTAATGTAAATTTTGGAAGATCTAATCTTATTGACTTTGCTGTTGGACCTTTACCAATAATAATGTCTAAAGAATAATCTTCTAATGCAGGATATAATATTTCTTCAATATTTTTATTTAATCTATGTATTTCATCTATAAATAATATGTCATTTTCATGTAAGTTAGTAAGTAATGCAGCTAGATCTCCTGCCTTTTCTATAGCTGGACCTGATGTTATTTTTATATTTGAATTCATTTCATTAGATATAATTGTTGATAATGTGGTTTTTCCAAGTCCTGGAGGTCCATATAGAAGCACATGATCTAATGGCTCTTTTCTTCTTTTTGCAGCTTCTATATATATTCTCATGTTTTCTTTTACTTTTGTTTGTCCTACATATTCATTTAATATCTGTGGTCTTAATGTTTTTTCAATTTGTTCTTCTTCTTTATCTACTAATTCTGGATGTATTAATTTATTATCTTCCAATTTATTAGTTTCCTCCCTAATATTAGTATGTCTTAATATAGTATTATTTAAATAATTAATAACATTATATATTTAAAAATAAAATAATGCAAGATATTATATATTCTTGCATTACAATTTTTAATTTTCATGTATTATGTTAAGCTTAATTTTATTTAAAAAATTAATAAAAGTGAATGTTTCATTAATTGCTAAAATTTTATCAATAATACAAACTATAATAGCTTCCTTTGAATTTGGTATTTTTGTAATTGTTAATGGCCACATATGACATCTAATAATTTTAAGAATATCTTCATCATATATATGGCATAATTCTTTAGCATTATTACTTGCAACTATTGGGTGCTTATATCCATGTAATTTATGTGTTTTATCTTTTTCATGCCAATCATATAAAAATAAATCATGTAAAAAAGCTCCAATAATTAAATTATTATAATTAAATTTTATATTAAATTTATTTTCAATTTTTTTAGCAAGTAACAAGCTATAATATGCAACATTTCTAGAATGTTTATGTACAGTCGTAGAACCATGTTGAAAGTATAATGATTCTAGTTTACAAATATTTTGGTAATTTTCTATTTTTCTTAAATTAAAATAAAATTCTTTTTTTATTTGATACATTTTTAACCTCTATTATTATTTTATCATTATATAATAATATTTTCAACGAAAATTTATATTTTTTTAAATTTTTTTGTGTTCATTTAGTTAAAAAAATAAATTATAAAGGTTTAAATTTAAATAAAAACTAAATTATTATAGGCTAACTTAAGGGGCAATAAATAATGTTTTATTATCTAATGCCCCTAATTATAAAATTTAGTTTTGGTTTGAACTAAATTTTTGCTTTGTAGTATCTATTTTTGTTTGTTCTGCAGTATCTGTTTTATACCATCCTTTTTGGCTCATTAAATTATATAGTTTATTTTGAATATTTAAAGATTCTTGTAATGCTTCTTTAAATGCCATATGAACTTCTGCAGTTGTGGATTCTATTGCACCATGTAAATATAAATCACACACGCCTTTAATAATTAACAATTCATTTTCCATTAAATCTTTATCTTGCATTATATTCTCCTCCTTATAATAAATTTAAAAATTTGTTAAATATCTCTGTATGCTTTTGCTCTAGTTCTCCTATATAACTAGCTAATTGAACATCTTGTAATTGTTTAGATGTTTCACAGCAACAACTCTTCATAAATTGCTCATGGCCTAATGCATCTTCCACATACAATAATTCTTTACTTGTCATTTATCATCACCACCTATAATACAATTATTTCCAATAATAATAAATTTATACAAAATAAGGCTGTTTTAAATTTAAAGTATATAATTATAAAAAAATAGAATATTATACCGTTTATATGGTAGAATACTCTATACTTTATTATAATCTTACTTTTTAATTAAAAATTAAATTAATACAACAATACAGTAAATTATAATTTTAATAAGATTTTTTACAATTAATGAATAATTCATAAATGATATTCCTATTTTATTAATATTACTATATTCATTCAGTAATTTTTCTTTCTCTTCTTTTGTTAATATATTATTATTTTCAATATATTCTTTTGCAACATATGGAGCATTTGCCATTGCATCATTTTCTAAACTATTTCTTATTACATATTGAATAAAACCTAACATAACTAAAATATATAAGTAAATATTTGTATAATTTAATTTATTGAAAATATCTAGTATAAATATAATAATAAAATATAAGTTATATATGTTAGATATTATAAAATTAAACCATAAGACAATTTTTTCTTGACAAGCATGTATGCATTCATGCGCTATAGTTTGTATTTTAATATAATTTTCTTTGAATTTTCCAATTGTAATTGTATTATTATATATTGTATATAAACAACTATTGTATTCTTTATTTATTAATATTTTTACACTAGTGTTATTTAAAATATTAAGTATTGATGAACATATTTGTATATCATCTGGAAATTTATCTGAAATATTTCTTAAATTTTCATTTGTCTTATTATTTAATTGTTTAATTTGCTTAAACTTTATGTTTAAGCCTAATTTTAATAGAATAATTGTTATTAAACAAATTATTATAATAATTATCTCTTTCATAGTTCACCCTCATATTTTAAATTTAAAAAGCCATCATCCTTTAATTTTAAAAGAAGATGACTATATTTTTCATATTATTGTAATACATCTTTTATTGCTTCGCCAATTATCTTATTAACATCGGCAATTAAAACATTAAATTTAAATTCTGCATCAAAATATTCTTTAACATTTTCTTTATTTAATAACTCTGCATATATTTCTTGTAATTCTTTTTCTTTGTCTTTATTAGATTCTATTCCTTGCATACTAGTAATTTGTATTTCATACCTTAATGCTTCAAATTTTTTTATTTTTTCATCTATATTAGAGTCTGCTTTTATAAGTTCTTTATACTTTTTATAATTTATATATTCATCAGATTCTTTAATTTCTTGTGCCAATCTATTTACAGTATCATAAACATTCATAATATGTCCTCCATTTTTTTATTTGCTTTAAGCATATGCTTGATGCTTACGAAATTCAATCAAATTAGATAGTTCTTTTTCTTTTCCCTTTGATTTTTTGATTTTTAATGCTTTTTCCTGCTCTAACTGCTTTAATTGTATTTCAGCCATTGTTTCACATATTGCTTTTTGGTATGTAAAATGAGTATCTTGTGCAATTTTCGTCCAATTATATTTTTCTTTTACTTTTATTTTTGCATTTTTAACAATATCACTACATAATTTATGATTAAATAATAAAGTTAATATAGAATCTGCAATTGAATTTGCATTACCAGCATAACTTTTCATTCCATCTACGCCATGTTCTACAATTTCATTTAATCCTCCAATATCAGATACAACAACAGGAATTCCAGCTAACATTCCTTCCAATGCAACAATTCCAAAAGGTTCATATGTACTAGGAAATACAGATATATCAGAACATTTATATAATTTGCATAAATTTTTATGTTCCATTTGCCCTGTGAAATATACTTTATTTTCTAATCCTAAGTAATCCACTTGTGCTTTTAATTCATCAATCATACCACCTTTTCCAGCTATAACTAATTTAACATCATGATAATTAGATAATATTTTTGGTAATGCTGCTATTAAGTGTTGTACTCCTTTTTCATATACTAATCGTCCAGCATATAAAATTATTTTTTCGTTATCTGAGGCATAATTTCTTCTAAAATCGTAATCTTTTTCTATTCCACTGTACATTGTTAAATTAACACCATTAGGTATTACGTTTATTTTTTCAAATGGTAATCCAAAATTTCTTTGAAGTTCACATTTCATATAATTACTATTAACTATAACTTCATTTGCTTCATATGTAAGCATCCATTCTGTATCATTAATATATCTTTGTGTTTCATCATGTATACCGCTATTTCTACCAGATTCTGTTGCATGAATTGTAGCTACCATTGGTGTATTATAAGAGTTTTTAAGTGATTTTGCAGCATAGGCAACTAACCAATCATGTGCATGGATAACATCAAATTTTCCCTCTTTTAAAATTATTTCACTTGCTTTTGAAATTAAATTAAAGTTTAACTGCATAATCCAATCTATAAAATTATTTGGATTAATCATATAGTTATCTACTCTATATACCTTAACTCCTTTATCATCTTCAAAATAAGGAACGTCACCTTCTTTGTATGTAATAACAGTAACTTCATGTCCATCCTTAATTAATCTTTTAGATAAATCGTGTACAACTCTTGCAATACCTCCTACAGATCTTGGTGGATATTCCCAAGTTAGCATTAATATTTTCATTAATAATGCTCCTTTCACTTATTTTCTTTTGTTTTATATTATTGTTATTTTATACAAAATATTGTAAAATGTAAATACATTTTACAATATTTTTTAAATTTTTACATTTTTTTATTTCATTATATTTGTAGAATTATCTGTATTGCTATTTTCAATTTCATTGTTGATGTCTTCTTTTTTCATTTGTTCTAATTGATTAATTAATTCTTGTAATTTACTTATATCTTTACCAATCATTTCATAGTCATTTGCTTCAGTAGAATCTTTTAAATTTGAGTTAGCTTCAATAATTGTATTAATTAAGTCATTCATTGTATCTGTATTTTCTATCTTTATATTTGTTGCAGACTGTGAAACTAATTTATTTAAAGCTTCTTTCAAATTTTCTCCAACTGCAACTTTATTTCCAGATGCAACTATAACTTTCTTTAATAATGGTATAGCGTCTTTTTCATTTAATTGTTGTTGATATACTGGTTCAACATATAGTAAGGAATTATTTATTGGAACAATAATAATATCTTTTGTTATTTTAGTTCCGGTTACATTTATACTATTTATTTCATTAGATATATCTTTATTTTCTTCAATAACCCTTTCAAGTTGCTTTGGTCCTATTATATTACTTCCTTGTTCATATCTATATATAGTTAAATTCATATTTCCAGTTTCATCAACTGTTCCTATTAAATACGAAATAATATTTTGCTTTCCATATAAATTATACGGAATTATTAATCCTATTTCATTTTGTCCGTTTTCTTTTTTTACCATTGTATAATATGGCTGTATTTTTGTTTCAGCTGAAGATATTTTTGTTGTAGTATAAGATGGATAATCCCAGATATCATCACCTCTATAAAGTACATCTTCTGTAATATTATGATAATATTTTAACATTTCTGATTGAACTTTATATAGAAGGTCTGAATAAACAAAATGTGATGATATATCAGTTGGTATTAATGATGCATCCTTAAATAATGTTGGATATATTTTGTTATATGCCATCATAATTGGGTCTGTAGCATCTGTAATATAAAAATCTATAGTACCATCATAAGCGTCTATTAAAACCTTTACAGAATTTCTAATATAATTAATTTCTCTTTTTGCACCATCAACTTCTATTAGTGTTTTCTGAGAATATGGATAATTATTAGATGTTGTATACGCATCTAACACCCATGTCTGTTTTCCTGAATCACTTATTACCAAATATGGATTTTCGTCATATATTAAATAAGGCATAATTGTTTTAGCCCTTTGAATAATATTACGATTCATAAGTACTTTACTATTATCATTTAAATTAGTTAAAAATGCTATATTAATATCTTTTTTCATTATGCTTAATATAATTCTATCTAATAAATTTACTTTTAGCCCAGCATTTCCATTATATGAATAGTCTGCATTAGTAGTTGCACTAATAGGATAATCAAATTCTGTTTTATCATTTGTATTTATAATAATTGCATTATTAGTTTCTGTTCCAAAATAGATTCTTGGTTCAGATACAAATATTTTATTATCTGACATATCTATGTTTTTTTGTACATAATCTATGTTTCCACTTTCAGATACTTTACTAGCATAAGATAAAATACTTCCATATCCATGAGTATATTTATATGTTTTATTAATATATGTACTATCATCTGATGATGAAATCACTTCTCTTGGTGAAACATATACAGATGTATCTTCATTATTTATAATATATTTTTGAAGTTTTGTTGTTCTGTAAGTATAGTAACCATAATTTGTTTCTAATGTTTCTAATGTTTTTAATGTAGTATCTTTATTTATTAATGTAATATTATTAATAATATCTTTATTACCTTCTAAATCTTCTTTTGTAATTGCGTCAGATGCACCTATATCTTCTTCAACAATATTTAGTAAATAAGCATCTTTGGTTGAATCTATGTTATAACCTATATATTTCTTTTCTTTATCAAATTGATTATGGTTAACAAAAAAGATATTAAACATAACTATAACTATAAACATTGATATAAGATATGCTGGAACAACGACAATAGGTATTAATATTTTTTTTATGTCTCCTTTTGTTAAATTTTTTATAATTAAGAATCCACAAATAATTATAACAATAGATAAAATTCTATTTCCCCACAATTTAATCGTTACATCTTTTAGTCCAGCACCTATTAATTTAGTAGATACTTCATCTTTTAATGTAATAAATTGTTCAAAAACAATATTATATGTATTTAAAAATATTAAAGCAGAAATTGCAATTAATATTAACATTGCATTTATTTTTAATTGTTTAACAAATTTGCTTTTCTTTAATAATTCTCTATCTATTCCTGTTAAATAGATATTAAATACAGATATATAATAAATTGTCATGTAAAGTGTTAATATAACCATAATATTTATAAAATAATGAATTAACATTTCAATAAATGGCTTTTGAAAAAAATAAAAACCAATATCTAAATTAAATATATTTTCTGTTGTTCCAAATGTAATCGAATTTAAAAAAAACATTAATTTTTCAGTATATTTCGAAGAAAATATTAATGTAATTATTACAGATAAAATAAATGCAATAGATTTATTTGGAAGTTTAGGAATTGCTTTATTTTCATCTTCAAAAAAAGGCTTTAATCCTTTTTTTATAAATACATTTTCCAATAATATAACTAAGAAAAATAATATAAAATTAAATGCCATTATTTTATATTTGTAATTTACGTTTGTATAAAAAACTTGTAAATATTCTTCACCAATTTCCTTAGTTTGTAAAAATAATGACCTATATGATATATACATATATAATGCAATAATAATTATAAATAATACTACTAAAATTATTTTTAAATTAATATTTCTTTTTTCTTTCATAATTTATTTTATTTCCTCCAAAAATTAAAATTAATATGTTAAATATCACACAAATTTTAATTTAATTATTGTATTTTATTAGATAATAGCATTAACAAAATCATCACTATTAAATACTTCCATATCTTCAATTCCTTCTCCAACACCAATGAATTTTACAGGAATATTATTTTCATTAACAATTCTAACAACAATTCCTCCCTTAGCCGTACCATCTAATTTCGTTAAAACTAATCCTGTAATTGGAGCAACTTCTTTAAAGGCTTCTACTTGTGATATTGCATTTTGTCCTGTTGTAGCATCAATTACTAGTAAAACTTCTTTACTTGATTCTGGTAATTCTTTCTCAATTATTTTTTGTATTTTATATAATTCATCCATTAAATATTTTTTATTATGTAATCTTCCTGCTGTATCACATATTAAAACATCCGCATTTTTTTCTTTTGTAACTTTAATAGCATCATATACAACAGATGCGGGATCTGAACCTTCTTCTTTTTTTACAATTTCACATCCGGCTCTATTTGACCAAATTTCAAGTTGTTCTACAGCAGCGGCTCTAAATGTGTCTGCAGCAGCTAATACAATTTTTTTGCCATCTTTCTTTAATTTATTTGCGATTTTTCCTATTGAAGTGGTTTTACCAACCCCATTAACTCCGATTACTAAAATTACAGATGGTTTTGTTGACAATTCAAGTTCTACTTTTTGTTTATTGAAGATTTCTTTTATTAATTTTCTTAGTTCTGTCTTTACATCTTCTACTTCTTTAATATTTTCAATTTTTATTTTTTTCCTTAATTCATTTATTATATTTGTTGAAGTATCAATACCCAAATCTGACATAATTAATATTTCTTCTAATTCATCTAGCAAATCTTCGTCCACTCTTCTGAAAGTACTAAATACACCATTTATTTTTTCATCTATATTATTTTTTGTTTTACTTAATCCATTTTTTAATTTTTCAAAAAAACTCATAAAATTACTTTCTCTCCTTTTTAATGATATTTTTAATATGTTATTTATTTTAACACATAATAGCAAATAATTCAAATAAAAAAGAAGTATAGAATAAATATTCTAACTTCTTTATGATTCTAATAATTTTTTTATATCTTCATCTTGTTTTATATTTTTGCCTAAAAATTCATAACATTTTTTATCATGTTTCATAGCTTCTAATGCAATATCTTTATCTTCTTTTAATTGTTCACTAGCATATTTTATAATGATTGGCTTTGTTTTTACAGCTTGCATAACAACTTCCTTATCACTTCTCATTTTAGAATTTGCATAATACAGTATTTGACCATTTACCTTTAAACCATCCATAAGCAATTCTTTATCATCTAATAAATTATTTTTAATATAACAATATGTCCATCCAATTTTTGATATAGACATATATGTTATATCTCTATTTGCTTTTAGTCTATCACTCACAAATTCTAATGCTTCGGGATTATTTATAAGTGCAGCTTTTACAACATCTTCGTCATCTTTTAAAGTATCATCTGCATAATCCAAGAGATCTCCCTGCTTAGAAACAGCATTTAAAACATATTCTTTATTTTTATAATTATTTTTTATGTTTGTTACTTCAATTGGTTCTGGCATTTCATTCTCCTATTTTTTCTTTATATTAGGATCAGTTGGATCGTAATGTTGTGATGATTTTATTTTTATTGTTGCTGGTTTACTAAATATATCTGTTGAACTATCCATTATTTTTACTGTTGTTCCAATCTTACAATTATCATAAATCCATTTTGCATCTCTTACGCAAAGCCTTACACATCCATGTGATGCCGGTTCACCTAATTTATTATAGTCATATGCAGATAAGTTATAGCTTGTTTTATTATATCCTGCAACAGAATGGAATAATACACCATCTACAATTCTTGTGCAATATTGCCCATATGATGGTCCCATTAACAATCCCCACCTATGTTTTTCTATTGTTTTATACGTTCCTTTTGGAGTTGGTGTTTTTGATTTTCCTACTGAACAAGTCATAGCTTTTACTGGTATAACATAATCATTATTTTTATTAGCAGCATAAATTGTAACAACACATGTAGTTCTATTAACAGTTATATAATAAGATGATTTTTTTCCTATTCTATCTGTAACATCTTCATCTAAAATACCTTTTCCTTTTGAAAAATAATATTTATATCCATCAATATAATGCCATCCTTTTAATTTTTTACCATCTAAATAATAATATCTTTTTTTATTATAATTTATCCATCCAGTATCGACAACTTTTAATGTCATTTTATATTTTTTTCCACTAACTTTTGCAGTAATTGTCACTTTTCCTGCTTTTTTTGTAATTAAATTTCCTTTTTTATCAATGGTTGCAATTTTTTTATTACTTGTATAATATTTAACACCAGTCGTCTTTCCGTAAAATTCAAAATTTCTTCTATCTGTCATTACCATCTTTGCATAATCTTTTACTGTAATTTTACATTTATATTTTTTTCCACTAACCTTTGCTGTAATAGTTACAGTACCTGCTTTTTTTGCAGTTACATTACCTGCTTGCGTAACTTTTGCTATTTTTGTATTACTTGATGACCATTTTATTTTTTTATTAGTACCACTAATTCTTAGTTTGCATCCATACCCCACATATAATGTTCTTTTACTTGTAGATATTTTAATAGATGCAGCATTTACACTGTTTATTTTTATGGATACACATTGCAATAACATAAATCCTATTATTATTGTAAGTATAATTAATATTTTTTTATTAACACTTTTCATTTTAATCTCCTATATCTATTAAAAATATAATTTCAAACATTTTTATTATAGTATCTTTTTTATTATAAATCAACTTTTTTTATATTACAATTATATTACATTTTTGTAATTTTTTATTAAAATTGCTTAATATTGTTATTATCGTGGTATAATTATACAAAAGAATAAGGAGATATTTAAAAAATGAATAATCTAAAAGATGAAGTTAATATTAATAAACTATATGGAAAAGGATGCTCTTTGAGTAAAGAATCCTTTCTAAAAGAATATAGTATTAAAGAATCAGGTTTAAGCACTGATGAAGCAAATAATCTTTTTAACAAATATGGTTTAAACGAAGTCAAACAATCTAAACCTAAAAAATGGTATCACTATTTTTTTGGAAGTTTATTTAGTCCTTTTAATAGTATATTACTTGGAATTGCATGTATTTTATTTTATACAGATGTATATCTTCCAGAAACACCAAGTTATGCAAATATTATTGTTATTGGAATTCTAGTAATTTCAAGCACTCTCTTAGAGTTTTTTGAAGAATATCATTCAAATAAAGCTGCTCAAAAACTAAAAGAACTTGTGGCAACAACTACCACAGTTATTAGAGATGGAAAAGAACAAATAATTCCAATAAATCAAATAGTATTAGGAGATATTGTTATATTATCGGCTGGAAGTTTAATTCCTGCTGACCTTAGAGTTATTGAATCAAAAGATTTATATGTTGGACAATCTTCTTTAACAGGAGAATCAGATGCTGTTAAAAAAAGTGTAGAACTTGATATAGATTCGTCAGAATTAGATAGTATTTCAGATTTAAATAATATTTGTTTTATGGGAACAAATGTTATAAGTCGGAAGTGCAAAATGTGTTGTAATAAAAACTGCAGATGACACTTATTTCGGAAAAGTTGCACATACATTATCTAATACTAAACCAAAATCCACATTTCAATTAGGTATTGAAAATATAAGCAAATTATTAATTCGTTTTATGCTTATTTTAATTCCTATTGTTTTTATTTTAAATGTTACAAAGCATAGTACTGTAACAGCTTTTACATTTGCAGTTGCAATAGCAATATGTATTACCCCTCTCCTATTACCTGTTATTCTATCATCTAGCCTTTCAAAAGGTGCAATTAGAATGTCAAAAAAGAAAACAATAGTAAAAAAGCTTGATGCAATACAAAGTTTTGGTTCTATAAATATTTTATGTACAGATAAGACTGGAACACTTACAGAAGATAAAATTGTTTTAGAAAAATATCTAGATATACATGGTGAAGAAGACTTTCGTATTTTGAAACATGCTTTTTTAAATTCTTATTTTCAGACTGGATTGAAAGGTAATATAGACGAAGCTGTAGTTTCAAGAGCATTACAAAATGGTATGAGTAATTATATAGATAAATATAAGCTAGTTGATGAAATTCCTTTTGATTTTTCAAGAAGACGCTTATCTGTTATTGTTACAGATGGTATAAAAAAACAACTAATCACAAAGGGTGCTGTAGAAGAAATCTTAAATATTTGTACTATGGTAGACTATAAAGGTACAGTATCTCCAATTACTAAACAAATAAAGGATAATATTAAACAAATATCAACAAACCTTAATAAAGATGGTTTAAGAGTAATTGCTGTATGTCAAAAAAATGATATTTCTGATATTTCAAATTTTAGTGTAGATGATGAAAAAAATATGGTTCTTTTAGGTTTTATTGGCTTTTTAGATCCTCCAAAAGAAAGTGCAAAATCTGCTATAGAAAATTTAAATCATGCTGGAATTCGTGTTATAGTTTTAACAGGAGATAATTTAGAAGTAACCAAATGTATATGCAAAAAAGTAGGTATTAATTCTAAAACAATCATTGAAGGAAAACAAATTGAAAAACTTTCAGATACAGGTGTTTTACGACTATTAAAGAAAAGCAATATTTTTGTTAAATTATCTCCAATACAAAAAGCAAGAATTGTTCGAATTTTACATGAATCTAACAATATTGTAAGCTATATGGGAGATGGCATAAATGATGCTCCTTCTTTAATTAATGCAGATGTTGGTATATCTGTTGATACCGCTGTAGATATTGCTAAAGAATCTGCAGATATAATTTTACTAGAAAAAGATTTGCATGTTTTACTTGATGGTGTAACTGAGCGGTAGAAAAACATTTGGAAATTTAATGAAATATATAAAACTTTCAACAAGCTTCAATTTTGGAGAAGTAGTATCTGTTATTATTGCAAGTGTTATATTACCATTTTTACCAGAAACACCAATACAATTATTAGTTGAAGGTTTATTATACGATTTTGGACAATTGACATTACCTTTTGATAATGTTGATGACGAATATTTAAAAGAACCAAGAACATTTAATATAAAAAGTTTAAAAAATTTCATGTTATTTATGGGGCCATTAAGTTCTGCTTTTGATATTATTGTATTTTCAATATTATTACTTGTTTTTAAACTAAAAGATGCTGCAACTTTTCAAACAATATGGTTTTCATATAGTATAGTATCTAATTTACTTGGAATGCATATTATAAGAACTTCTAAGATACCTTTTATACAAAGTAACGCTCATAAGTTGGTATACTTTTCTTCTATATTACTAGCAATTATAGGAGTTATTATACCATTTACTTGGTTTGGAAAACTAATAGGTCTTGTACCTATACATTATATATATATGCCGATTATAATATTTGTTCCTATTTTATATTGTTTTATTGCAATGATTGCTAAAAAAATTTATATAAAAAAATATAGTGAATGGATTTAATTTTATAATAAAGCACTAAAATAATTTGCATATAATCGAGCAGTGTGTAAATAATTATTTATTTTATTTACACACTGCTCGATTATTCTTGAATATATTCAATAATACCTGTAATATTTTTTGTTTTAATTACTGGACTTTCAACCGTATTTTCATCATACATTACCTGTAATAACATAATAGTTTGATCTCCTGCTTTTAATAATTCAATAGGATCACGTACTTTATAAATAATAGCCGAAGACCCAGCTTCTCCATCATCATTAAATGTAATATTATTTAGAATAGCATCAAATGTACCTATATTTTCAATAATTATCATATATGTAATATAGTCACCTGGCTTTACTAATTTAGCATTAAGAGTTATGCTTGTATTTGTAAATTCTGGTTTTCCAGCATCACAGTTTTCACTGATATAAGCAGCATAAACACTTGTAATTCTTACATCCCATTCCCCAACAATTTTTGAAATTCCATTTATTGTATGCTTAGTTACAATAGAAGCATAGCCTACAGACATTGCTAGTATTACTATTATAATAACACACATTATAATATTTTTACTTTTCTTCATTATATTTTCCTCACAATATAAAGTACTTATTTAATGTATAATATTATATGTATTTTCATTCTATATGTGAATATTTTAAAATAATTATTATTCTCATATCTATTTTAATTTATAGTTATAATTTTTATATATTTGCTTTTTCATGTAAAATGAAGTATAATATTATTATACTAACTCACATAGTGAGATTTTTTAGGAGGTTATCATATGATTACAGCAAAAGAAGCACGGGAAAAAGTTGACGCGTTAAAAACTGAGCGTATCAAGCAGGAAATGAAAATGGTCGAGGAAAAAATCAATAAGGCTGTTCAAGAATGTGAATACTATACCTGGCTTGGTGTTCTTATTTCTGATGCTACTCAAAGCAAGCTCGAATCTCTGGGCTACAATGTTGAAGAAGTTATTGATCCAGATAATGACAGTAGCCACGTGAAAGTCTCATGGTACTAGTCCATCGTCTAAAATGGACAGTAAACAACACCTTCTTAATTAAGAGGGTGTTGTTTGTATTTGTGAAATTTTTTATTTAGTCAATACTTTTTTATTCCAACTTCTTTTATTACATTTTGTACATTTTAAATATCTAGTAGTTCCATAGTGCATTGCAAAATATAAAAAAATAATATCAATAATTTTTCGCAAAACATTGATATTATTTTGTGCCAGCGACGTAGATATTTACAATTCGTTGACTCCTCTTGACGATTGATATAAAAATCAACCTATTTTATTTATATAAATAATATCAAATTATTTTAAATTTTCAAGCTGTTTTTTTAATTTTTATCAATATTAATAAGCTACTATAAAAAAGAAGCCCCACATTGAACTGAACCTAAAAAATTAGACATTTTCTAGATTAAGTTTATATTAGGCTTCTCTTTTTGTGACTTAAAATACGCATTTTTTGCTAACATAAGCCAGCGAAATCCACTTGGTATTAGTGACTACTGTCATTGAAAAATCAATCGCTGAACATTTGATAGGAATTATAGTCAATGGTGAATAGTCTCCAGGATACCTTTCTCTGTCAAATAATGTCCACTCATCGTGATACATTCTTACAGTCAGATTAGGCTTTTCTGGACAATACTTTGCGAATCCACCATATGGCTTATCTCGAAGTTCATCAAATGCATTGCTAATTGTATCAGCAAGTTTTGAAATATCTTCAGGAGTTACCATATCTTTGTTATGTTCAGAAAAATGCTTTTCAAGTTGAGCAACTACTTCATCCCGTGTGGGTGGAGCAAGAGAACTAACAACTGTGTTGTTGTTCTCCGGTTCAGTGGTTGATTCCCATTTACCTTCAGAATTAAGATACAAGTAATGCGGAGCAGTTTCTTTGCAAAACTCTGCAATTTTTTTTGGCACACAAGCTAACAATTCTTTAGGACATGGAACAACATCTGTGAAATTCTTTCTGCATACATTCTTGTGGTCATCGATTAAAGTTGCTAACCGAATTTCACCACTCTTTTCAAAAGCTATAACCTTTGCCACTTATTTACCTCCTATAATTATCTGGAGGTTTTACACAGCCCCTCCAGAAAAAATGATTAATTTCTTCTGTACATTGCTGTGTAAAGTACAATAGATTAAATGTATTATAACATATTTCCATTCCAAAAGCAAATTTAACATAATATTGCATTAAATAGGTATAACGTAATTTGATTTTGTTTTTCTTTTGTCATCTCCATAATTTTAGCCATTGCAAACATTATCAAATGATATTTAACAAAATTTATTAAAGTAGTTCTATATTTTTCATCAATTTCTTTTAACATAATTTCAAATTTTACATACATTTCAGGTTTATCATATTTTAAGTTAGTATAATTGCTATTATTCATACATATTGCTAGTCTTAACCCTTCTTGATATGACTTTGTCTTTTGCCATAAGTCCTAACCCAGTAAGAATTATTTAAGTACACTTTATAAAAATTTGTATTTATAGACAGCTTTAGCAG
>CANQZV010000018.1 GCA_947628425.1 uncultured Clostridia bacterium
AAGTTTTAGAAATTATGCGAAGTTTGCTCGCCCCGAACGACGAACGAAAATTTTGCATTGTATTTGAATTTAACGCAAAAAAATGTGAGCAACAAATTGAAAATGGAAATGGAAATAGGGACGGTTCTCTTTTCCATTTTTTGAAAAACAAGTTAATATTTTGCAAGAAGTCCAGCCGAAAGGCTAGATTTCTGTATAATAGAAAAATTTTGTTAAAATATTGAAAATAAATATTGACAATTAATAATAAATTATATACAATAATCGCACAGCAAAATATTTTGTAAAAAGATGTGCATCAAATTTAAATCTAAAAGAATTATCAAAAAAGTTTAAAATCAGATAATTCAATTTCCAAAATAAAAGAAAAATAAAAAACGGCATTTAAATATGTTTATTAAATATGCAAAAAAAATATTGCCGAAATAACAATAATCTGATATGATAAGAAGGAATAAAAACGAAGTTAGATGAATGGATGCAGTTTATAGGGAATATAAGTGAAGAGGGGGTAAAAGAAGCAATGGAGAAGAATAAAGAAATAAAAAAAGCACAAGAGGAACTAGAATATTTAAGCGGAGATGAAGAAGCAAGAAGAATAGCAGAACTAAGAGAAAAAGCAATAAGAGATGAAATAACAAATTTAGAGGGAGCAAGAGCAGAAGGAGAAGCAAGAGGAAAAGCTGAAGGAGAGATAATAGGAGAAAAAAATAAAAGTTTAGAAATAGCAAAAAAGATGAAGGAAGAAAATATTCCTATGGAACAAATAGAAAAAATAACAGGCCTAACAAAAAAAGAAATAGAAAATTTATAATTATGGAAAATGTGGAGAATAGAACTGAAAATTGGAAATTGGGACGGTTCTCTTTTCCAAAATGTGCTCAAAAATAGTCTGAAAAATCATAAAATTATTCCTACAAATTATAATTTGAATAATTAAAAAAAAAATAGCATATACTATACAAAATTACAAATAAGGAGAAAAATGTATATGCAAGAAGAATTTGTAAAGGAATACAAAATTAAAGATAAAACAAAAGATGAACTAAATACAATTCTAGTTCAGAGTATTATAAAAACAAATAATGAACTACAAAATGCTAGAAAAAATTACGAGTTTGCAGAAGGAGAATTAATAGATTACTATTTATATCAAATAAAAGCGAACCAATCTAAACTAAACTATCTTATAAAAAAATCAAAAGTAAATGGAATAACAATAGATAGAATAAGACAAATTGAATTAAAAAATATAGATAAATACAATGCCGTATAAAATAAATGAATAAAATAAAAAAAGTATAATATTATTTAATAAGGACAGGTGGTATACTTGGAAACAAATAATATTATTGCTTTTATTGCATGTTTATTCTTTTTATTTATAATAGGAAAAATATTTATTGTTCCTCTAAAAATAATAATAAAATTTTTATTAAATTCAATTTTTGGCGGATTACTTATTTTTATTATTAATATTATAGGTGGATTTTTAAATTTCCATATAGGACTTAATGTTATTACTTCCATTTTTGTAGGAATTTTAGGAATACCAGGAGCAATTGTTGTTATTTTAATAAAATTATTATTAAGTTAAAAGTTGGGCAGTCTTATCTACCCAACTTTTAATATAATAAAAAAAACAAAAGAAAAAATATATACATTATTCTACTGTTACCGATTTTGCTAAATTTCTAGGTTTATCTACATCTAGACCTTTTTCTTTAGAAATATAATAAGCAAGTAGTTGTAAAGGAATAACTGAAAGAATAGGACTAAAATATGGATGAATATTTGGTATTTTTATAACATAATCAAAATCTTTTTTAAGTTCTTGATTAGTTACAATAATTGTTTTTGCACCTCTAGATATAACTTCTTGAATATTACTAATTGATTTTTCTAATAATTTTTCATCTGTTAAAATTCCTATTACAGGAAAATCTTTCTCAATTAAAGCAATAGGACCATGTTTTAGTTCACCGCCTGCATATGCCTCTGAATGAATATAAGAAATTTCTTTTAATTTTAAAGACCCCTCCATGGCAACAGGGTAATCAATTCCTCTTCCTAAAAAGAATATATCTTTAGCATTATAAATTTTCTTTGCAATGTTTTGTACCATAGAAATATCTTTTAAAGCTAATTCTATTTTTGTAGGCAGACTTAAAATTTCTTTTTTCAAAAGTTCGATTTCATCCAATGATATTGTTTCTAAAATTTGTGCACAATAAAGTGCTATTATATTTAATAAAACAACTTGGGCAGTATAAGCCTTTGTAGAAGCAACTGCAATTTCAGGACCAGCATGTGTATAAATATATATATCTGCTTCACGGGTAATGGAACTTCCAATTACATTAGAAATTGCTAAAGTAGTAGCACCTTTAGATTTGGCTAATTTTAAAGCTTGAATAGTATCTGCTGTTTCACCAGATTGACTAATAAAAATAGCAAGAGTTTTATTATCAACTAAAGGATTTCTGTACCTAAATTCTGATGCCATATCTACTTCAACTGGAATATAACATAATTTTTCGAAAATAGATTTAACAGCTAAACCAGCATGCATTGCTGTTCCACAGGCAACTATAAATATTTTATTAATATTAGATAAAAAATCTTTGGTAAATTGAATGTTATCTAATTCAATTAAAGATTTATTTAATTTACAACCAATCGTTTCTCTAATAGAAGTTACTTGTTCATATATTTCCTTAAGCATAAAATCATCATAGCCATTTTTTTCAATAGCAGAAGCATCCCAAGTAATTGTTTCTAATTCTTTGTGAACTAATTCTAAGTTATTTTTATAGAACTTAATTTCATTTAAAGTAAGTTCAGCTATTTCGTTATCTTCTAAAATATAAAAATTTTTTGTATATGATAATATTGCTGGAATGTCTGATGCAATATAATACCCATCATCTGCAATACCAATAACTAATGGACTATCTTTTTTAGCAATAATCATTTTATTAGAAAAATTACTACAAATTACTTCTATTGCATAGCTTCCAATTAAATCATTACATGCAAGACTAACAGCTTTTAAAAAATCATGGTTAATTTCATAATAATAATTAATTAAATTAGGAATTACTTCTGTATCTGTTTCAGACAAAAATTGATATCCATTATCCATTAAAAATTTTTTAATGTCGGTATAATTTTCTATAATTCCATTATGTACAACACTAAATCTTTTGCTATTATCAAAATGAGGATGAGAATTTATTTTATTTGGTTTACCATGAGTAGCCCATCTAGTGTGAGCAATTCCAATTGTTCCATTTAAATTTTCATTATCTACTAAATTTTTTAATTGGTCAACTCTTCCTTTTTCCTTTATACATGAAAGAGAGTTATTTTCTAAAGTAGAAATTCCAGCTGAATCATAACCTCTATATTCTAATTTTTTTAATCCATCAAGTAATATAGGTACAGCTCTTTTAGTACCAATATAACCAACTATTCCACACATAAATAAAACCTCTTTTCTAGAAAATTGTTCTTTGTTTAATATATTACAATAAATATGTAAATGTTTCAATATATAACTTTATTTTTTTTTATAATTGTGATATAACAAGTTAATGAAAATACAATGGAGGAAAAATGTTTAATATTGAAGAAGAATTAAAAAAATTACCAAATAAACCAGGGGTTTATTTAATGCATGATAAAGAAAATAATATTATTTATGTTGGAAAAGCTGTATCTTTAAAAAATAGAGTTAGACAGTATTTTAGAAAAAACAATAAAACAGCTCGTATTGAAAAAATGGTATCTTTAATAGACCATTTTGAATATATTGTAGTAGATAATGAAGCAGAGGCTTTAATTTTAGAGTGTAACTTAATTAAAAAGAACAGACCTAAATTTAATGTTTTGTTAAAAGATGACAAAACATATCCATATATTAAAGTAGATTTAACAGAAGAATTTCCAAACATATATATTACAAGAAAAATAAAAAACGATGGTGCTAAATACTTTGGACCTTATGCAAATCCAGGAAGTGCAAAAGAAATGGTAGACTTTATTAAACAAAAATTCAAGATAAGGCAGTGTAAACACTTTAAATCTAATAAAAGAGTTTGTTTAAATTACCATATAGGAAGGTGTTTAGGTCCATGTGTTAATAAAGTATCGAAGGAAGAATATCAAAAACAAATTAATGAAATTATAGATTTATTAGATGGAAAAACGGAAAAAATTATAAAAAAACTTAAGCAAGAAATTCAACAAGAAGCATCGAAACAACAATACGAAAAAGCTGCATATTTAAGAGATAAGATGATTGCTATAGAAAACATATCGCAAAAACAAAAGGTATCAAATATAAATGAAAATTCTATTGATGTTATTGGAATTGCAAAAAATGATTTAAATACATGTATTGAAATATTTTTTGTAAGGCAAAGTAAAATGGTTGGAAGAGAAACACATTTTATAAAAGATGTTACAGAAATGAGTATGCAAGATATTTTATCTGAATTTGTAAAGCAGTATTATTTTAATAATGAAAACATTCCAAGCAAAATAATGGTAAGTGAACAAATAAAAGATAAAGAATTATTAGAAGAAATTTTTTCTAAAAAAATGGAAAGAAAAGTAGAAATAAAACACCCGCAAAAAGGTGAAAAATTAAGATTTGTAGAAATGGCTCAAAATAATGCAAAAGTAAGCCTAGAAAATAAAGTAAATGATAAATACCAACTATTAACAGAATTAAAAGATATTTTAAAATTAGAAAAATTACCAAGAAAAATTGAAAGTTATGATATTTCTAATCTTTCAGGAACAAATATTGTAGCAGGAATGTGTGTGTTAAAAGATGGAATTATAGATAAAAAATTATCAAGAAGATTTAAAATAAAAACTATATTTGGACAAGATGACCCTAGGTGTATGCAAGAAGTAATTAATAGAAGATTAAAACATTCTATAGAAAATTCAAATGGAGGATTTGGAAAATTACCAGATGTTATATTTGTAGATGGTGGAATTACGCAAATAAAAGCTGCTCAGCAAGCAATAGGCGAATATAATTTAAAAATACCAGTATATGGAATGGTAAAAGACAATAAGCATACTACAAAGGCATTAATCAATGAAAAAAGAGAAGAACTTCCTTTAACAGAACAATTAAAAAATTTAATTACAAATTTTCAAGACACAGTACATGATACTGCAATAGAATACCATAGAAAATTACGAGATAAAGAAGTAGTAAAATCTAAGCTAGATAGTATAAAAGGAATAGGAAATGTAAAAAAGAAAGAATTATTAAAAAAATTTAAAAGTACTCAAAATATAAAAAAAGCATCAATAGAAGAAATAACAAAAATAAAAGGAATTAATGAGGAATTAGCAAAAGAATTAAAAAACAAGCTATAATTATAGAGACATGTCAAAAAATAGCAAATTTTAGACATGTCTCTAAATTTTATGTAAAAAAATAACGATGAAAAATAATCATAAAAACTTCTATTTAGAATATATATAATAAAAAGGACAAGTAGGAGGTTGTTATGCAAACAACAAATGAAGGTTATTTTTTAACAAGAAATGTAATAAGAGTAGATATAAGAAAAAATAAATTTTTAAATTTTATAAATATACACAAAGCTATAATTATTACATCACTAATATTTTTAAGTTTAATAACAGTAGAAGGAATATTACTTAACTTGTTTATAAAATTTTTATTAATTATATAAAATAATAATTTTAAATAGGCATATTTATAGGGGCGTATTAAAAAACACAATTAAAGGTGCTTTTTTGACACGTCCCTAAAATCATGTTAAAATAGAATATATGTATAGAAGGGAGTAAAACATACTTCTTATTATAGTATGTTTAATTAAAATAATGAATATAGCAAAAAATTGGAAAGATTACGAAATTTTAGATATGGCAAATGGAGAAAAATTAGAAAGATGGGGAAATGTCTTCTTAGTAAGGCCAGATCCTCAAATTATATGGAAAGAAAAAACATTCCCAAATAAATGGAAAAAAGTAAATGCGAGTTATCATAGAAGTAAAACTGGTGGAGGAAGCTGGAAATATAATAGCAATTTACCAAAAGCATGGAAAATAACTTACAAAAATTTAACATTTAATATAAAGCCAATGGGATTTAAACATACAGGATTATTTCCAGAGCAAGCAGTTAATTGGGATTGGATGATAGAGAAAATAAAAAAAGAAAATAGAGAAATAAAAGTATTAAATTTATTTGCTTATACAGGTGGAGCAACAGTTGCTTGTTTATACGCTGGAGCAAGCGTATGCCATGTAGATAGTTCAAAAGGAATGGTTTCATGGGCAAAGGAAAATGTTATATCATCAGGTTTAGAAAAAAGTTCTGTAAGATATATAGTAGATGATGTAGTTAAATTTGTAAATAGGGAAATTAGAAGAGGAAACAAATATGATGCAGTTATTATGGATCCACCATCATATGGTAGAGGAACCAATGGAGAAGTATGGCAATTTGAAAATAATATAGATGACCTAGTAAAATTATGCATGCAGTTACTTTCAGATAATCCATTATTCTTTTTAATTAATTCATATACAACTGGAATATCTGCTACCGTTCTAGAAAATATATTAAAAACTAATAAAAATTCAAAAATGAATGGTAACTTTACATCTGGAGAAATAGGGCTGCCAATGACAAATTCAGATTTAATTTTACCATGTGGAATATATGCTAAGTGGGAGAAAGTAAATGGAACAACTAAAAATATTATATGAAGATAACCATATTATTGTGGTAGAAAAACCACCTAATATACCATCACAAAGCGACAAAACTGAAGATATAGATATGCTAACTATTGTAAAAAAATACTTAAAAGAAAAATATAATAAACTAGGTAATGTATATTTAGGGTTAATTCATAGGCTAGATAGACCAGTAGGAGGAATAATGATATTTGCTAAAACATCTAAAGCAGCGTCTAGGCTAAGCCAACAGGTTAGAGATAAAGTATTTAAAAAAGAATATTTAGCAATAGTAGATGGGAAACTAAATAATAAAACAGGTACATTAGAAAATTATTTGTTAAAAAACGAAAAAAATAACATTAGCAAAGTTGTGAAGGAAAATACAAAAAATGCTAAATATGCAAAATTAGATTATGAAGTATTAAAATATAACGAAGAAACAAATTTATCTTTATTAAAAATTTTCTTACATACAGGTAGGCATCATCAAATAAGAGTACAATTAGCAAATATGGGGCATAGTATTTGTGGAGACCAAAAGTATGGAACACGAGGGAGAGGAAAACAAATTTCACTCTGGGCATATAAACTAACAATTGAGCATCCAATAACTAAAGAAAAAATTGAATTTAAAGATTTACCAGAATGTATTGGACCATGGGTAATATTAAAAGAAATAGTTATGTAAATTTTATAAAACGCAGTTATTTATTTAAGAAAATAATAATTGCGTTTTTTATATAATAAAAAAAAGAGTTCATATATAAAAACATAAAAATAAAAAAAAAAAAATGTAGAATTATCTCAAACAAGAGGTAATAAACATGGTAGATAAAATTTGTAATTATTTAACTAATAAAATAAGAGCTAAAATGCCAGACATAAATAATGAAAGAGCAGAAATTATTAATTATGGATTACAAATATTATTTGGAGAAATACCCAAAACTTTTATATTTATTGCAGTTGCAGCGGTATTAGGAATATTGAAAGAATTTTTTATTACAATGTTAGTAATTTTTCCATATAGAGCGTTTTCTGGCGGATTTCATTTAAAAACACATTTAGGGTGTACTCTAGCAACAAGCCTAATGTATTGTGGAATACCATTTGCTAGTAAGTATTTTATTTTAAGTAAAACTGTTAAATATATTGCAATTATATTTACTTGGATATTTGGAATAATAATGTGCAAACTATATGCCCCAGCAGATACAGAAAATGTTCCAATTTTAAGAAAAAAGGAAAGAAAACTAAAACAAGTTCTATCTTATATAATTTTAACAGTTACTCTTGCAATAGGGTTCTTTATTTCTAATCATACAATAGAAAATATTATTATATTAGGAATGTTTATTCAAAGCATAACAATATCTAGGTTTGCATATAAATTAACAAATAACCAATATGGACACGAAGTGTATATAAAAGAACAATTAAGAAATGTTACATAAAAATTGTGTGCCGGCACAATTATGAAAAAATTTAACAAAGGAGGAAAATGTTATGTTAAAATTATTAGCAAAAGTTGCAGAAAAATATGCAAAATCAACTAATACAGCATGTGTATTATTAGGTTGGTTTCATCAACCAAAAATGCCAGCATCTTTAATTAAAAAAGACTAAAAAAACACATAAAAGAAGGAGATATTTTAAATACCTCCTTCTTTTATATGTTATATATTATACATTTCCAATTGTTGTTTAAAGAACTTATCTGTTTTAGATGTAAATAAATTTAAATTATTATTCTTCTTTAATATTTGCCTTACTTCCCATAAACCAAGCCCAGAGTTACCTGGTTTTGTAGAGTAATTTTTCTCATAAATTTTATCTGTATTTACATTTTTATTTGTATATGTATTTTCTACAATTAATAATTGCCTATTATGGTTAGAGTCTTTTCGTATTTCTATATTAATTATTTTTTCATCACATTCACGAGCGGCTTCAATTGCATTATCTAACAAAATACCAAGAATTCTTGTAAATTCATATATTTTCATATTTAAAGTATCGAAATTTAAAAATGAATTTATATTTAACTCTATATTTTCTTCTAAAGCTCTGTTGTATTTAGAACTAATTAGAGCAAATACTGCAGGGTTATTAATAGTATCTGGGTTAAGAGCACCTAATGTATTTATTTTATTAATATCTTTTTGAATTTGAGCATAATATTTTTTCAATCCATTCATATCGGAAACCTGTACATAACCACCAATAGTACATAAAATATTAGAAAAGTCATGTCTAAAACCATGTAATTCATCTTGGGATATTTTTAGAATTCTATTATGTTCCTTTTCTTGAGCTAAGTCTAAAGAAGCTACTTCTAATTGCGTTGTTTTTGTAAGACTATAAATACTCAATAGAAAATATGCTATTAAACTTAAATTACTTAAAATAACGATATATACAGGTAATTTATCTAAATAAAAGCCAGTAATAAAAAATTGAATTATCAATGATAAAATAGCAAAAATAAAGTTAATAAATATAATAATTTTATTTCTTTTTGATATATTTTCAAATACAGCAATTTGTATTTTAAAATATTTTATTAATAAATATATTAAAAATACTAATAACTGAATTGCCAAACTTACTAATAATTTATATAATGGCATAGACAAAATAGTAGTTGCGTCAAAATGAAAATATGATATACATATTTTCATAAAAAATGACTCACAAAAAACTGTAATCAATAAAGGAACTATTAACGCTAAAATAGTTTTTATAATATTTGTTTTAAAAAATACATAAACAGATAGTAATATAACAATTACATTTATAAAAAATGTATAAGGATTAGGTAATAGCAAATTAGATAAATTTCCTAAAATAGATACTACACAAAAGTATTTAATTTTACTTTCCTTTGAAGAATCTATATTTAGTAGAGTTGTGAAAAGTAGCATACCAACGAGTGTTTCTAAAAGTGTTTCTGGTATAAAAATTATTTTTGTTAATACTTCATTCTCTGTTGTTAATGCTGTCCAAATTGTTTGTATAATTTCCATTTTTAAAAACCTCCATTAAATTATTTTTATATTTTGGACCAATATCACAAAAAACGTTATCTTTAAAACAAATAGTGTTTTTGTTTGTATTAATATTGGTTATATTATCTGTATTTACAATATAAGATTTATGGCATCTTATAAAGTTGTCGGGTAGTATATTTTGAAATTTATTAAAAGAACTGTATGTTTCATAATTCTTTTTATCTGTGCAAAATACAAGTTTCATACCATCCTTTTTTATGTAGTTTATTTCAGATTTATTTAAAATTGTTTTATTATCTATTTGTATAAATTTTGTGTTAGAAAAGGTAATATCCTCCAATAACCTTTTTAGTGTAACTTCTAATCTTTCTATAGTAATTGGTTTAGGAAGATAATCAAATGTTTTTACAGAATATGCAATTAAAGAATATTCCAAGTGACCGGTAGAAAAAATAATATAAATTTCCTTATTACTCTTTCTTATTTTTTTGGCGAGTTCTATTCCAGAAATATTAGAATTTAGATTAATATCTAATATTAAAACATCAACTTGATTTTTATTTGTAAACTCTAAAATGTCGTTTGCCTTATCAGATGTATATGCAACTTTAGCATTTATATCGAGCTTTACAAATAAAATTTCTAACATTTCTTTCATTTTTCCTAATATATTTAAGTTATCATCACAAAGTACAAAATTTAACACTTATTATTTCCTCCATATAATATAGCTATTATATTAAGGTATTTCTTTATCATTGGTAGAACACTGGTAAAATTTACAAAATATCAATCGACAAAAAATAAAAAATTACCTTATATTTCCATTTTTTATAAACAATATAAAACATTATTCGATTATTGTCAAGAAAATTATAAGTTAAAATTAGAAGAAAAGTTAAAAGCTTTATACAATTTTATAAAAATGGAGTATTCTATTTTGCTTTAATTTCTAAGGATTATGTATAAAAACTTGACAAAATAATTTATTACAAATAAAATTAATGAAAATTATTATAGTTGAGGAGTTTTAAATGGGCAATACATATGAAGAAACAAAATATATATTAAAAAAATATAATATACATGCTAATAAAAACTTAGGACAAAATTTTTTAATTAATGAAAATATAATAAATAAAATTGTAGAAAGTGCAAACATAACTAAAGAAGATTTAATAATAGAAATAGGACCAGGTTTAGGTACACTAACAGCTAAGTTATTAGAAAAAGCTGGGAAACTTATAGCAATAGAATTAGATAAAAAAATGCTTTCTATATTAACCAATAGATTTAATTTATATAATAATTTTGAATTAATTAATAACGATATCTTAAAAACTGATTTAAAGGAAATAATAAATAGAAATTTATCAAGTAATAATGAATTAAAAAATGTTAAAATAGTTGCAAATCTTCCATATTATATTACAACACCAATTATTATGAAATTATTAGAAGAAAAATTAGAAATTGATACTATTACAGTTATGGTTCAAAAAGAAGTAGCTGAAAGGTTAATAGCTATTCCAGGAACTAAGAACTCGGGAGCAATAACATATTCGGTATATTATTATGCAGAAGCTAAAAAGGTAGTAGATGTACCAAAAAATTCTTTTATACCAGAGCCAGAAGTAAACTCTGAAGTTATACAGCTAACAATTAGAAAAAATTCAATAATTAATGTAAAAGATGAAAAACTATTATTTAAGCTTATAAAGCAAGCATTTATGCAAAGAAGAAAAACCTTAATAAATGCATTAGGAAATTTGGAAATTATTAAAAATAAAGAACAAATTAGTGGTATATTACAGGAACTTGGAATAGACTTAAAAGTAAGAGGAGAAGTACTATCCATAGAACAATTTGCACAAATAGCAGACAAATTAAAAAATATATAAAATTTAATTTTTATATTGACATAATACATAAAAATATAGTATAATGAATATACTAATAAAGAATAGCTATTTTAATAATTCGAGTGTTTCGCAACTCAGTAAAAATGGCGAACGATATATTCGAGTATTTCACAACTCATTAAAAAAGTGAACAATATATTCGAGTTTAAGGTTAACTCAAAAAAAAACCTATTTTAATTAAGGGGAGTTAAAATAAAAATTTTAACTCCCCTAATATAATTATAATAATAAGAGATAAGGAGAAAGAAAAGAATTACATTATTGTAATGTAAATAAAGAGAAAATCAAGAAATTAGCTTATGAAGTATATAGATTAGGATTAAAAGAAGAAACAAGAAAAAAATTTAATATATGTAATTTTAAAAAATTAGAAGAAAAATATATAGAATTTATAAAATTCTATAAGTAGTTATACCCTAAGAAATATGTGTTTATTGATAATAATTGTAAAGTAAATGTAATAAAAAAATAATAAATTGGTAATAAAAACAATTAAAACCCGCATCCGTAAAGAAAAAAATCGACTTTTTTATAAAAAAGTCGATTTTTACTGTATAAAATAACAATTTTTTCTAAAAAAGGGCTAGATTTTCGTAAAAATATGTTGTATAATAGAAAGTAGTATACATAATTAATAATAAAAATAAATATATTAAATTATTTCAAAATTTTATTCAACCAAGTAGCAAAAAAATAAGGGAGGAAAAAAGATGAGTAAAATAAGAAAAATATTATTAGGAGTAATTATCATTTTTGTAGGAGTTATAGCACTAAACTTAAACAAAACAGTAGCAACTATTAATGTACCTACTGAATATTTAAGTCCTGATAAAAATACCCTAAGAGTAACTATGTCAAATTGGAATAGTTCATTGTGGTGGTATAGAGAAATAATGTGTTTAGCACATGGTCAAAGTCTTCCTACAACCACAAATTATACTAAAAAATCTGAATTTGATATAAATCCAAATTTTAACAGTACTTCTCCAATAAGTGAAGAAGATGCAGTTTTGTCTTATATAATTCATGAAGCATCATGTAACGAAGACGATGGATTTCGAAATCTTAATTCTACTCCATCTCAAAATGCTATGTGGGCTTATTGGAAGAAATGGTATAATGCAAGAGCTAGAGCTAATGGAGTTCCAAGTAATTTTGATTACACTAGTTCAGTATCAAACCGTACACAAGCAAATTCAATTTTACAAAAAGCATATGAATATGCTAGCTATGTTACAAGAAATATACCAGCAGTTACACTTAATATAGCAGATGTAAATATAACATCTGCAGGAACTATTATGCAAGGAATTAAAGTAATTAAACATGGAAATGCTCAAATTACAGGAATAAGCACAAGTCATTCAATCAATGGAAATTATAGTACAGTAAGATGGGGTTATGATAATAACGATATAAATAAAATAGATATTTATTTAAATTACAATGACTCTATATATCATGGTTCAGCTATTTATATTAAGGTAGATTATAGTTACACATACTATAAATCAAAAGTTAGATTATATTCTACAACAAATGCGAGAGATCAAAATCTTGCAGTTGTAGATTGTGTTGACTCAACAATAACGGATAGTACAACGGTAATGTATGGCACAACTAATAATGATGTTGAATTTTCGTTACAAAAATTTATTGTTGGAAAAGGTCCAACTAAAAATAGTATTACAAGTATTTCTGGTAGAGATTTCAAAGATGCAAATAGTATAATAAAAGGTGATGGAATTCGTAATGGAGGAATTAGTAATTTTACAACTTGGAAATCAAGAGCACTTAATGGAGGTACAAAATATTCAAATGCAGTTTCAATAAATATAAATGATTATGTAGTATATAGAATATCTGTATATAGAGATGATACGAATATAAATGAATCTGATATTAGATTAAATGATCAATATAGTATTGCAGATGGGGTTGAATTAGAAGGAGTATATCGTAATCCAAATTTAACTGACCCAATACGTTATACTAATAGTAATGGACATATTATTATTAGCAATAAGAATAGCGGAAATAATTTTCAAGTTTTATCACATGGAGCTGGTTACGGTACAGCATCATGTTATGTAGTTTTAAGATATACAAGAGAATTTACGGGAATAATAGAAAACCGAGCTTATCTTACAGGAAATAAAAAATCTAATCGTTATAGAATAGAAGACTATGATTATGTAACAATGAATCTTCAATCTGCTGATGTAAGTTTACAAAAAATTGTTTATAGTGTAAATGATGATGCAAGTCTTGGTAGACCTAAAGCGACAAATGATCATTTTTGGGGAACGTCAAACAGTGATAATCGTTGGGAATGTGATGATATTGAGCTATATTCGCTTGATAATTATTATTATAAAAAATATAATCCTGTACCAGTTTATTGTGGAGATACTGTAACATATGCAATCAGGGTTCAAAACCATGGAGAATCTCCTGTAATAATTACAAATATAACAGATAATTTACCAAATGGAGTAACCTTAAAAAGTATACAAGTGGATGGAAAAAAAGCTGACGGAACGAATCTGGATAATAGCTTATTTGGTAGATCAGGTAGTGGATCTATTAATTTAGTTAGGACATATTGGTTGGATGATGGTTCAAATAATTTTTATCTTGGAATCGAGAGTTCTAATAATAAAATAATAATTTATATAACTGTTCAATTACCAAGCAATTTTGGAGGTATATTAAGAAACCATGCTGAAATAATAACAATGAAAAATTCAAATGGCGGTTATATAGTAGATGATTCACCAGGTAATAATGAAGATGCAGATTATATTAATGTAGAACTACCTAAAGTAAGTTTACAAAAAATAGTTTATAGTGTTAGAACAGCTCAATCTCAAGAAAGCATAGAAGGTACTGACATTTCAAATTATAATGTTAACCCTTATGGTTCAGGTTCACAACGTGGTAGTTTAAGTTCTTATTGGGGAAGTAGAAATAAAAATAGTACCAGTAATTATTGGGAATGTCCTGATCAAACTAATACTAACTTACATGATGGAAAATCTATTAATCCAGTAAAAGTTCCTAGCGGTTATTGTATAGTATCATATAGTATAAGAGTACAAAATGATGGAAATATGCCGGTAAGAATTACAAAAATAAAAGATATTTTTTCTACTGAAACTAACAATGCAGAAATAAGAATAAAAGTAAATCCAAGCAATGACGATATAGATGAATTAGGTTCTATAAGTAGTAATGGTGATTCAAATAAACTAAAAAGTTTTAATCAATATACAGTTAAAAAGAATAGCTCAACAGTATTTGATAATATTTTAGATGAATCTATATATCTATCTGCTGATGGCACAACTAATAGTACATATACAATTAATATGGTAGTACTAGTAAAAACCAATAATAATGATGCTAGTAAACGGAGTTGAAAGTGTATTAAAAAACTATGCAGAAATAACAGAAATTACAAATACAACTGGTAATGTTATTTCTGACTCTACACCAAACAACAATAAAGATGCAGACTATATAAAACTAATACCTACTAAAGTAAGTTTACAAAAAATAGTTTATAGTGTAAATGGAAATACTGAATCTGGTAGACCAACAGCTGCTGCAGATTCATATTGGGGTCCAAAAAATGTAGAAACAAACTATTGGGAAGTTTCTAATCCTAATTCTTCTACTAGAACCAAAAAAAGACTTGAACAGAAAAAGTATAATCCAATTACTGTTGCAAAAAATAATGAAGTTACTTATGCAATAAGAGTTCAAAATAACTGGTCAACTCCAGTATATATAACTAAAATAAAAGATACTTTACCAAATGGTGTAACATATAAGGAAAATTCATTAAAGATTTATAAAGGAAATGGTACGTCAGGAAATTTTACAATTGGTACAACAAACTATGCTAATAATGCGAAAATTTCAAAAAGTAATAATACTTTAACAATTACTATAAATAGAGATAGGGATGAAAATTTAAAATTATCAAATCAAAATTTTACTTCTTCACAGCAAAGTGACTATCTTATCATCTATATTACAGTTAATGTCAATGAACCAAATATATCTGTAAATGTGTTGAGAAATCATGCAGAAATAACTCAAATTACAGATCCGAATGGTTTTGTGTTATTTGATATGACACCAAATGATAACGAAGACTCAGACTACATTCAATTAAAAGATATTACAATTTCAGGTAAAGTATGGAACGATGTTAAAGTTAATAAAGACAATAGTGCTTATAATGGATTATATGATAGCAGTGAAAGTAAATTATCTGGAATTAATGTAAAACTATATAGACACAGTGGTAGTACAGATTCACTTGTAGCAACGAAAATTACAAATAGTAGTGGTGCATACAGCTTTTCTGCAAATGATTTAACCACAACTGGCAAAGCAAAACATATTAAAGGTCCAGTAGCATCAAATACAAGTACTTTAACAAAGACTTGCTGGGCAGGAACATATTATTCATATTATATAGTATTTGAATATGATGGTATAAAATACACAACAACACCAGATGGAAAAACTTATGTTCCAATAAATAAAGACTTACCAGCTCCAAATAATAAGAATAATAATTGTGGTATTGACTCTAATGCAAGAGAAAGATTAAATGATAATTCTTATTATGGAGATAAAGAAGATAGTGGTTGTAGTGATGTAAAAACAAGAAAATCATTAAATAATGACTTTTCTATTATTAACAAAGGTAAAGGATTAACTTATACAACTAAAAATGAAGAAGGATATATGCCACAATCAATATACGATGAAAATGGTGCATCAATGAAAATACAAGCATCTACAAATTTAATTAAATTAGAAAATAATTCTAATTTAGAGCAAAATTTAAAATATGTAGACTTAGGCTTAAGAGGAAGAGATACATTTGATTTAAGATTATCTACAGATGTTAACAGCATAAAAGTAACAGTAAATGGACAAAATGTAACATATCCATATAAAGGTGAAGGAGTTACTATAACTAAAAGTGATATTAGTAATGATATAGTTCCAGATGCAGCAAATATTGCAAAAGAAGAAAGAACACAACAATATGTAAATGAAGATACAACACCACAAAGTATTAGACAAACAGATATTAGTACAGAAAAAACTAGAAATAGAAGTACTGTTACAAATTATTCTAATACAGGTTTAGGAATACAAGTAACTTATAAAATAACAGTAACAAATGAATCATCAACTGTAGGTACAGCAAATCAAATTATAGATTATTACGATAGTAATTATTATAAATTTGATAGAGCATATTACATAGATGGAAATAAAGAAAAAAATTTAACAGCATCTGATGGAGATAGTGGAACTGGATTTGGCTCAAAAATAATAACAACTCAAAAAACTATGTTAAATGAAAGTGGAAAAATGACAATTTATGTAGTGTATAATATGGTTGAACCTTCTAAGAAGTTAAAAGAATTAGTAGATGATACAAAAAAAGAAGTAGTTACATATCATATGTCTGAAATATATGAATATGCTACACAACAATATAGCGATACTGATACCAAGAAGAAGGATAAAGAATACACAAGAGGATTAATAGATGTAAATTCAGCCCCAGGTAGTGCAAATGAAGAACAAGTTAGAACAATAGATACTATAAATAAAGCAACAGCAACAACAGGTGGTAGTCCAACAACTGTACAATATTATTTTAACAAACAAAACTTAAATAGAATAAAATTTGAAGATGATACATATACAGTTGTATTGAAGTTTAAATCAATAGACGGAGTTAGAACTATGAATGGTGTTGTATTTGAAGATAAAACAAATATAAATGATGAAACAAGAATAAAAACAGGAAATGGTATTAAAGATAATGATGAAGTTGGAGTTTATGGAGCAACAGTAGAATTAGTAGAAATAAGTAATCCAGGAAATCCAAATGAAATTGCAGATAATGCTGGAACAGTAAGGTACAGAACAACAACAGATAAAGATGGTAATTACACATTTAGCGATTATATACCAGGAAACTATGTAGTAAGATACCGTTATGGTGATACAGAAAAAACTATATTATTACATCAAAATGGTGATGTAAACGAAAAATCATATAATGGTGAAGATTTTCAGTCAACAAATAATATTGGTGCATATGGAGCAAGAACATTAAATAAAACAGCAAATTATTGGTATGTATATAATGAAAAAGAAGGAGTATCAACTGGTACAGATAATAATAATAGAAGAGATAAAGTAACAGAGAATGTTGCCAACTTTACAGATGAGCAAATGACAATTTTAAACAATGCAAGAGATGGAAAAGATATTTCACAAGAAGATAGAAATACATTAATTAGCAATACAAAAATGTTTGCAACAACTCCAGGATTTACTATAAGTGTTGAAAAAACAGAAAACATAAATAATAAACTTACTCAAAGAACAAACTTCAATGAATATGTAATAAATAATATGAACTTTGGTATATCAGAAGTTCCAGTTACAAAAATTGATTTACAAAAACACGTGAAAGGATTTACAATTACAGATTCTGCAGGAGACAATATAATTGCAAGTTTAGAAAAGCAAGAAAACGGAGAATGGAAAAAAGTAGGAGATGTAGAAGTAATTCCAGAACGAAAGGGTAGAGGCTTTTTTCATGTTAGTATAGAAGATGAAAAATTACAAGGAGCAAGATTAGAAGTAACTTATGATATTTCTATAGAAATGCAAACAGAAAAAAACTATACAAATGAATCTCTTGCAGTACCAAAAATAGAAGGAATTATAGATTTTGTAGATAATGATTTATTATACAATGAAGACTTAGGAGAAAACAGTAAATATTGGGAAGTAGTAACTTTTGATGATGTCTTAAAGAAATTTGCTGAATCTAAATATGTAACAGGAACTGAACCAAAAGGAACAGTAGATCCAGAAGGAACAAATCATTCAGCATTCTTATTTGCAACAAAGGATAATCCAATATTACTAAAAGAAACGGGATCATCAAGTTGCCCAATAGTATTAGAAAAGGTATTATCTGCTCCAGAAACATCATTAATGGATATTATTACAAGTAGTATAGATACATACGAATATGATAATAATATAGAAATATCAAAGATTAATTATGGAGATGTTACATATTATTCAAATGGTACTATTAAATTTAGAGATAGAGTAAGAACACCAAATAGATACATTATTCTAGCAGGAGTACAGCACGATAATGCAGCATCAGAAGTAATTGAAATAACTCCTCCAACAGGAGATAATAGTATTGGAATTAATTATTACATTATTGCAGTAGTATCATTAATAGTATTAACAGGAGGAATAATATTCATAAAAAAATATGCAATTAAGAAAAACTAAATATTAATTTAAAATAACCTAGTAGGTATAAAGTGAACCCAAATTGTTAGACAAAAAGTTTAACAAAGAGGGTTCATTTTTATGTGTTGAAAAAAGTGCACAAAAACAGAATGAAATTTACACAGTAATTCATAGGGATATTCGAAAATTAGAATATATAAATAGAAAAAATTTTATTAATAAAATATAATATAGAAAAATTAATAAAAATGTAGTAATTAATAATAAAATATGATATTATAGATATATAGTATAATAATAACAAATAATTAATGAGACAATGAAAATATATAAAAAACAAAAGAGTCCTGAAATAAAGGCAAAATTAATTAATTTAATTTACGATAGAAAAAAACTATTTTTATTTGATAAAGAAATAATAAAAAAATATTTATAATTTAAAATTATATTAAGAATAGGTGATATATTATGGAAAAAAATAAAAAGATTGATTTTACAATAGGAATATTTGATGAAATATCTGAAGAAATAAAAAAGAAGATAAAGAATGAGTCAAATAATTCTGAGTTATATGGAATTGGGGTATATACGGATGAGGTTGTAATAAAAGACTATATGACATATCCAGTAAGAAAACTAGATGAAAGAATGAAATTAGCTAAACAATTAGAAGGAGTAGATTTTGTTTTTTCAATAGATAATACAGATGAGAAAGAAATTAGAAAAACAGTAGAACAAGCATGTATAAAAGTTTTGAAAAATAAATAAAAATCATTAATAAATGGAGGAATTTTATGAGTGAGGATATAAAAAAATTTAACTATACTGTTGGAATATACGATGTAATATGTAGAGCTATAAGAATAAAAATTGAAGAACAAGCAAAAGAAGATGGTGCATATGGAATAGGAGTATTTACTGATAGATACTGTGAAGAAGAATTAATGACAAAACCAATGAAAAATCAAGAAGAAAGAATGCAAATAGTAAAATGTATTGAAGGAGTAGATTTTGTTTTTGAAGTTGATACTAAAAATTCAAAACATATTAAAGAGGCAGCTAATGATGCATATTTAAAATTTTTAGATGAATGTATGCAAAAAGAAAAAGCAAAAAAATATAAATTAGGTTTTGTAATAGGAAGTTTTGATGTTCTTCATGCTGGTCATTTAGAAAATTTAAAGTTAGCTAAAGAGATGTGTGATACATTAGTAGTAGTTTTAAAAACTGACGAAAGAATATTAAAAGGAAAAAATAAAAAACCAAAACAATCAACTGCAGAAAGAGTAGCAATTTTAAAAATGATAAAAATAATTGATGATATTAATTACATGGATATAGATACTACAAGAAGTGATATTATAAACGATTTAATAGAAAAATATAAAGACATTGAATTAAAAGATATTGTGGCTATATTTGGATCAGATTTGAAGGAAAAAGAAAAGAGTTATATTGCTACAGATTGGAAAGATATAAATGTTGCTTTTACTGATAGGGATCCAGAAAAAATGAAAATAGTATCAAGTTCAAATTATCAAAAAATTTGTGATTCTAATGGAGGAATAGAAAAACTTGAACAAGTAGAAGAGGAAAATTTGAAATAGGAGAATAATATGGCAGGTTATATAATACATTTAGCAGTTGCAGAAGCTTATATAAGAAAACATTCAGAAGATATAAAAGATTATAACAAATTTATTGAAGGAGTAATATTTCCAGACAGTGTTTCCGATAAATCTATTACACATTATGGTGAGAAAAGCAGTAAAGTAAATTTAAATTTATTTTTAGAAAAAAATGATATAACAGATGATTATAATAAAGGATACTTTTTACATCTAGTTACTGATTATATTTTTTATAATAAATTTTTAGAATGTTTTTCAAGTGATATTTATAATGATTATGATATTTTAAATAAAAAATTAGAAAAAAAGTATAGAGTTAAAGTACCTGAAAAAATTAAAGGAAAAGTTTTCTATAAAGAAGGTAAAACAAAAATATTACAATTAGAAAACGTTGAGGAGTTTATTGAAAATGTATCTGATTATAAATTAAGTAATGTAAAACAAAGTATTTTAGAAAATAATAAATATTGGCTAGAACATAGAAATTTAAGAAAGATATAAATTTTAACTAATTATTAAAGCTAGAGATTTAATTTGAAATAAATCTCTAGCTTTTTCGTGTTTTAAGTAGATAAATAATAAAATTACCAAAATAAATTTAACATATTTATTTATTCAATATAATATAGTTATTATACGAAGAATAAAATATTATGAATAAAATAATAAGCAAAATAGGGAGGATTTTAAAATGAAATCTAAAAAACGAATTATTTTAAGCACTTTTTGTGCAATTGTTTTAATGTTATTTAGTATAGCAATTGCTAATAATAATTTATCTAATAATGTTACTGTACAAACAAATGCAAATACAAGTTTATCTACATCTAAAATAGAATGGGGAATAAAAAGAGGAAATAACCATGAACAGCCAGATCTAGGAAAGAAAAATAAAGAATTAATTGAAAAATATAATGGTCTTGCAATGGGAAATGCAAATGACAAATATGTTTATTTAACTTTTGATTTAGGATATGAAGCAGGATACACAAATTCAATATTAGATACACTAAAAGCAAATGATGTTAAAGCAACTTTTTTTATAACTGCACACTATGTTAATACAGCATCAGATATTGTACAAAGAATGATAGATGAAGGACATATAGTAGGAAACCATACAGTTAATCATAAAAGTATGCCTAATTTAACAGATGAACAAATTAAGGAAGAATTAATGAACTTACATACAGCTGTATTTCAAAAATTTAATTATGAAATGACATATATGAGGCCTCCTAAAGGAGAATATAGTGAAAAGTCTTTAAATGCAACAATTCAATTAGGTTATGTTCCAGTAATGTGGAGTTTTGCATATGCTGACTGGGATGAGAATAATCAACCATCTAACCAAGAGGGCATTAATAAAATAGTAGAAAACACCCACAATGGTGAAATTATGCTTTTACATGCTACTTCTAAAACCAATATGGAAATTCTAGATACAGTTATAAAAGATATTAAAAATATGGGATATGAATTTAGGTCTTTAAATGAGTTTGCAAAATAATTTACAAATTGTAATTTGTTGCTCACATTTTTGTGCATTAAATTCAAATACAATGCAAAATTTTCGTTCGTCGTTCGGGGCGAGCAAACTTCGCATAATTTCTAAAACTTATTT